>JAIOAS010000034.1:22905-28525 GCA_019873725.1 Chloroflexota bacterium
GAGGTGGGCGACCGGGCGGGGGAAGGGACGACGCTGAACAATATCGGTGGGGTGTACGACGCGCTGGGCGAGCGCCGCCGGGCGCTGGAGACCTACGAGGCGGCGCTGGCGATTCTGCGTGCGGTGGGCGACCGGAGCGGCGAAAGCGACACATTGTACAATATGGCGATGATTTATCGTGAGCGGGGCGAGTATCACAAAGCGATAGAGGCGCTGGAGCGGGTTGTGGCCCTGGATGAGGCCGTCGAACATCCCGACCTGGACAGTGACCGGGCGACATTGGCCCAGGTGCGCGCTGAGGCTGCCGGCAACGAATTGGGGAACGAATAAACGAATTGGGGAACGAATAAACGAATTGGGGGGGCGCGTCGCTCTGTTTCTTTCTCGCGCTCAAGGCATTCGTTTATTCGTTAAAAATTCGTTGTCAGCCCCTTTGCCCTGCTCGGGCCGGTCTCCAGACCGCGCCCGTCCAGGCCCGAACCTGCGGCGGCGCGGTCGGAGACCGGCCACAGCTTTTCACAAAGGAATTCGTTTATTCGTTAAAAATTCGTTGTCAGCCCCCCGCAATCATGTGGACCACGCGCACGTCCGCCTCGTCCGGCACCGGCGTTGTGTCGTAGGCGTCGTGGCGCACGATGTCGCCGTTGATGACGACGATGATGTGCGGGAAAGTGTATTTCATCGCTGTCAGCACGTCGCGGACGGTCATCCCTTCACGCCAGGGGAGGGTGTGGTGTTTGTTGACGGTAATCATTGGGGTCTAAAGTTGAAAGTCTAAGGTCGAAAGTCGAAAGTTGCTTGCCTCTGGCGACTTTCGACTTTCGACTTATGACTTTGGACTACAAATGCTTTTCCACCACGGCAATCACATCCGGATAATCAATGCCCAATGCGCGCAATTTCTCCACGGTGGGGACGCCGTTCTTCGTCCAGCCGCGCCGGGCGTAGACGGCGTCGGTGAGGCGCTCGTATTGTGCGGTGCGGTAGGCGCGGTGGGCGGCCATTTTCTCCTGGAGCGTCATCTTTGCGGGGTCGAGGTTCAGCCATTCGCGGAGTTGCCTGTCGTACCGCTCCTGGCGGGAGAGGTACTCGGCCTCCGTCACCGGCCCCATCGAGCGGTAAGGCGTCGCGTCGTGTTCGCGCAGGCCCTTGCCCAGGCGGATGTTGAACACGCGCTGGAAGTTGTACACGCGCTCGGACATGGTGATGAGGTCGTCCGGCGTCACCTCGCGGCCGGTCACGCCGCTGAAGATGTCCACGTAGTTCTGGACGTGGCCCATGATTTTCGCCGGTTCGGGGGTGTGGGCATTCTCCGGCGGGATCACGTCGTTCCACAGCAGTTTGCAGAAGCCGCACAGCCCAAACCACGTCCGCCACATGGGGAAGTAGTGCAACGCCTCGGCCTTGTCCTCGAAGGTCGGTAGTTGGTGGTTGACCTGATCCATAAAAATCAGCCACGCCTCGTCGTGCTGCGGGCCTTTGTTCGTCAGGCCGTAGCCGCCCTGCTGCGCCAGCGACTCTTTGGGGATGTACTCCGAGTATTCCAGCCCCTTCGCCTCCATGCCAATGTCGTTCACGAACTGCGGGTCGGCCCCGAAGTGCTCGACGAAATAGGATTTCATCCGCCGTATCCCTTGTCCAAAAATCAGCCCAAACCCCTCACCGCGCGCCATAAGGTGCAGCACTTCGAGCGCGGCCTCGGCGTTGCCGGGACGTAGATCCAGGCCGCCGGTCTTCTCCAGATCGAGCACGCCGGCCTCGAAGCACTCCATCACAAACGCCATGGCCGTGCCGAAGGAGATCGTGTCAATGCCGTAGGCGTCGCAGTAGAAGTTGATTTCCAGGATCGCGTCCGGGTCGAAGATGCCGCAGTTGCTGCCCACGCCCGCAATCGTCTCGTACTCCGGCCCGTCCACCATCACACACTGCCCCTGGTACGGGCCGGTGCGCACTTTGTGATGCTCGGCGGTGTGCGCGCAGCCCATCGTGCAGCCGTACCAGCAGCCGTCGGGCAATCCCTGGGTAAAGCGCGCTTCCCACACGGCGCCGTTGATTTTGGGTGTCTCCGGGTGGGAACCGTAGCGGAAGTTGTGGACGGGCAGCAGGTCGTAGTCGTCCATAATCTGCACCAGATATGCCGTCCCCCGGTTCCGCATGCGATTTTGGGCGGCGTCGTAGGTGGCGATCTCCTTGCGGATGCGCGCCCCCGCCTCGATGAGGCGATCAATGTCGGCGGGGTTGTTTTCGTCGCCTTTGAACGGTGCGGTGCGCACCACCAGCGCCTTGATGTGCTTATCGCGGAAGACGGTACCGATGCCGCCGCGCCCGGCCTGCTTGAAGCGCAGCGCCTTGCGCTTGCGGTCGTACAGGCTGAAGTTGAGGCAGCCCATCCGCGCGTGCTCGGAGCCGCGCCCGGCGGTGACGAACGACACGAATGGCTTATCCTCGTCGTGCGGCGCGAAGTGTTCCAGCAGCCACGGCCCCAGCTCGTGCGAATCGGTGGGACAATCCGCCGGTGCGGCGAGCAACTGCACCACACCCGCCGGCCCGTCAATGTAGACGATCACATCCGTGTAATCCGCGCCATCCGTGGTTACTTTCCCCTGCACCTCGATGGCGTCCCATCCGGCGAACTTGAGGTACGGCCCAAAGTGCCCACCCACGTTGCTATCGATGACGATGTCTGTGAGTGGCGAAATCGTCGTCACGATCGACTTGCCGGAGCCGGGATACTGTGTGATGCCCCCGCACGGTCCCGGGGCGATGACGATCTCGTTTTCCGGCGAATCCCAGCGCGTGTCATCGTGCACGCCGTGCCAGAGCAGCCACAGGTCAAAGCCGCGCCCGCCCGTGAATTTCTCCTTCATCTCCGCCGTCACCGGCCTGGCGGCGATGCGCCCGTCGCCCACGTTGACGTACAACGTCTGTCCCGCATAGCCCCGCTCAATCACCGGCGGGGTATAAGCATACTCACTCAAAACGCGCAGTGTATCTTTTGGCATCGTTCCTCCTCAAGGATTAAACCACGAATCTGCGCCAATTTCCACGAATAGGGTAAATGAGATTCGTGTGGATTCGTGAAGATTCGTGGTAAGATTCTTACCTGTTGCCTTCATGCCTAATTTGTACTATAGTTGAGCGCGGAGGATTTGGCAATGTCAGAACGTCATTATCTTGAACGCGAGATTTCCCCACCCGTGCGCCTGGCACGCGCTGCGATTCTGGGGCTGGCCTTTCTGGTGCGCATCGTCGCGCTGGATACGCAGGGTCTCTGGCGCGATGAAGTGGATCAATGGCGCTTCGCCTTGCAGCCGTGGAGCGAGATGCTGCGAAATTTCACCCGCGCCGGCTGGAACGGTCCGCTGTACTCGCCGCTGTTGCGTGTGTGGATCGCGCTAACGGGCGACTCGGCCTTTGCGATGCGCTACTTTTCGCTGTTGTGGGGTGTGCTGAGTGTGGCGCTGCTGTACGTGTTGGTCAAACGGTTGCTGGATGCACATTCGGCGGCATGGAGTGCGCTGCTGATGGCGTTGTCGCCGTACATGGTGTGGTACGCGCAGGAAGTCAAGATGTACACGTGGGTGCCGATGCTGGTGCTGCTGGCGCTCTACGCGCTGGACCATGCCTGTGTCCGTCCTGATTGGCGGTGGTGGGCGACTGTGTTGGTGGCTACCAGCCTCGCCTTCTACAGCCATCTGCTGGCGGCGCTGCTTATTCCCGTGGAAGTGTTGTGGTTCTGGCTGCACCCGCGGCGGCACAGGTTCGCGTGGGGGGGCGGCGCGATTACGCTGGCGTTGCTGACGCTGCCCTATTTACCGATGCTCGGCTGGATCGCGCCGCTCTTGCTCACCGAACGCGAGACCGGCTATCCGGCCTACTCGCTGGGGCAAATGACAACGACGCTGTTTAGCGGGTGGACGTCAGGTGTCTCGCAGAGCCTTTCCGGTGGGCCGCTCCCGTTCTACGTCGCGTTGTTTTTGGGGATCATGGCCGTGGTAGGGCTGGCGGTTTTGATATTCCGCAACCGGTTGGATACCCTGACACAACTGCTGCTGTGGTTGCTCGTTCCGCTGCTGTTGCTGTGGCTGGTCTCGTTGCGTGGGCCGATCTTCACCGACCGCTATCTCATTTGGACGGCGCCGGCCTTTTATGTTCTGGTGGGGGTGGGACTGGCGGCGGTCCATAATTTTCGGCGCTGGTCGATTGTGATCCTGCTGCTGCACGTGTTGGTTTTGAACGGCGTGAGTCTGTATCGCCAGGCCACGATCCCCATCAAACCGCAGTTTGAGCTGGCAACGCGGCATATCGAAGCGTCGCGCAGGCCTGATGAACTACTGCTGTTTCAGATTCCCTACAACCACTATGTTGTGGGATACTATGCTCGCGCAATGTTAGATCCGTGGGCCGAGGCTCCTTTCACCAACTGGCGGCAGGAGGATGGCAGCTATCGCGTCTACATGGCGTATGTCGATAAGGAGATGACATCGATCACAGCCGGCTATACCGGTGTCTGGTTGGTGTACTCCGAGGTTGCGCTGTGGGATGACCGGGAACTGGTCAAGCAGTGGCTTGATCTTCACTGGAATCTGGTGGATCAACAGTCTTATGTCGGTGTGACGGTCTATCACTACACCCGTTAACACCGTAGCGCGAATTGCCAATTCGCATTACGCTGCGATCTTTTGATGCGGTGGACTGGGCATAAATGTAGCGCGAGTTGCCAACTCGCGCTACGTTGCGGACTTTTGATGCGGTGGACTGGGCAGAAAGCAGGGAAATGTAGCGCGAATTGCCAATTCGCGTTACGCTGCGATCTTTTGATGCGGTGGACTGGGCATAAATGTAGCGCGAGTTGCCAACTCGCGCTACGTTGCGGACTTTTGATGCGGTGGACTGGGCATAAAAGCAGGGAAATGTAGCGCGAATTGCCAATTCGCGTTACGCTGCGATGGGCTTTTTATGGGATGCACAACGTCTGTCCGGCGTTAATGAGATGCAGGTTGTAGATGCGGTTGGCACGGGCGATGTCCCAGATGTTGGCGCTGTAACGCAGTCCGATGGCGGTCAGCGTCTCGCCGGGTTGGACGGGGTGCCACGCGCGGCATCCGGGGGCCGGGGTGGGCACGGGCGCGGGGACCAGGCTGGGGCCGAACTGCCGCGCTGCCGTCGGGCCGGGTGGGGGCGTCCACGGCGCGTAGGGGATCGCCAGGTGGTTGCTGGCGTGGATGCGGCGTGGGTTGATGGTGGGGTTGCAGGCGGCAATCGCGTAGGGGTTGGTGGCGTAAGCGCGGGCGATGGCGTAGAGCGTTTCACCGCGCTGGACGATGTGGTAGCCCTGGACGGCGGCACAGTTCACGCCGAGGCTCTGCGCGGTGATGACCGGCGCGGCGACGGTCGGCTGGGAAACCGGCGTCGGTGGGGGCGGCGTCGGCGGCGCTGCTGTGGGCTGGGGGGGCAGGGTGGGGGCAGGGCTATCCACGCTGCCAGCCTGAATCGTGATCTGTGCAGTGTGTAAGGCGCTGCCGATGCCCTGGCCGGCTTGATCGGACAGATAGAGGTCTTCTATCCGGATGTCGGCTGTTCCGCTGCCTGTACCCCGAAAGGTGATGCGTACCAGCAC
>JAIOAS010000035.1:0-12010 GCA_019873725.1 Chloroflexota bacterium
TTAGAAAAACCCTTGAAAAAGCGTCCTTATTGTGCTATTATATGGCCTAGTTTAAGGAGTCTGACACAGCGAGCAAACATGTATCCAGATAGTGAAATTCTTTTTCCGCCTCGTTGCATTCAACAGTTGCGCGACCTGCGCGGCCCTCAGTGGCAGCATTTAATCGAACGAGTGGCGTTTTTGCCACATCACCATGAGGAAGTGCTCGCTTTTGGCTTGATGATGATCAAGTTGGGCAGTTGCCTGACTTGCGATCTGGATAGTTATCGTGCCTCGTTGGGGTGTTGCACCTGTGCCCGGCGCACGATCAGCGGCTTCAAAGGGGATGATGACGCTTTGCTTGAGCTTTACGAACGCTCCCTCGCGGATGTGCAAGCTTACCTCAGCAAAGAGCAGCCACTCTCGGTCGCGCTGTTGCTTGGAGAAAAAGCGCCGTCAATCGCAGATCGCTCTTCCTCGTGAATTATGCCTCGCCGACTCTGGCCCATTCTGGCGCTGCTGCTCGCTGTGTTGGCGAGTATGGCCTGGCTATTCCCTGATCCGCGCACGCGACTGTTTTCCATCACCGGTGAAGAACGCCTGATCCCTCAACTGCGCGGTCTGGTACAATGGGCCTTCCGCTGGACCCGTCCGTTGCCCCGCACGGCTGACGATGTCGCTGTCACCTACACCGATCTGCCGCCGTTTGGCGTGAACACCTTTCTGGAACAAGAAGTCGAGCCAGAAAAGCGCGCCCGGTCACTCCAGATGATTGCCGACGCAGGCTTTCACTGGATCCGCCAGTCGTTCCCCTGGTATGACATCGAAATCCACGGCAAGGGCGACTTTGAAGACCGCCGCCACGAGCCGTATCGTTCGGCGTGGGACAAATATGATAACATCGTCGCATTGACCGAACAGTATGGTCTGGCGATCATCGCCCGGCTGGAAGCACCGCCGGCGTGGAGCCGCCACGACGGCAATGCGCGCGGCGCATTTGGCCCGCCGGACAACATCGCCGACTACGGCGACTACGTCAGCGCCGTGGCGGAACGCTATCGCGGGCGCATCCGCTTCTATCAAATCTGGAACGAGCCAAACATCTACCCTGAATGGGGCAACCAACCGGTTGATCCTGTCGCGTACACCGAATTGCTGTGCCTGGCTTATGCGCGCATCAAGGCCGTTGATCCGCAGGCCGTCATCATCAGCGGCGCGATGGCGCCCACGGCGGAACTCGGCACGTGGAACCCTGCCTACGCCGGCAACAACTTGATGGACGTCATCTTCTTACAGCGGATGTACGACGCGGGCGCGGGTGCGTGTTTCGACGTGATGGCCGTGAATGACTACATGCTCTGGTCCGGCCCTACCGATCATCGGATGCGGCCTACGCAGAATCAGATCAACTTCTCGCGCCCGTTGTGGGTGCGCGATGTGATGGTCGCCAATGGCGATGCCCACAAGCCCATCTGGATCAGCGAGATGAACAGCAACGCCGCGCCAGAAGGCATCGAGGCGCGCTATGGCCGGGTGACCCTGGAGCAACAGGCGCGTTACGCCCCGCTGGCTTACGAGCGTATCCAGCGTGAATGGCCGTGGGCCGGCGTGACGACCGTGTGGTTCTTCAAGCGGGCGTCCGATGCGGAGCGTGACCAGCCGTTCTACTACTTCCGCATGGTTGAGCCGGATTTCACGCCGCTGCCCATTTACGACAGTCTGTCCGCATACCTTAACACTTTACAGCCGACGCTCTACGCGGGCAACCACCAGGAGACGAGCTGGCAACTGCATTACGCAGGCGCATGGGATGACGTTGCCGATCCTGCTGCCGTGCTCGGCCAGTATCGCGCCACCACGATGCCCGGCGCGACTGTCACCTTCACCTGGGAGGGCCGCTCGCTCACACTGACGCCCGGCCCGGACGTGGGTACGGTGCGCGTCACCGACAGCGCAGGTCATAGCCGCGATCTGTCCTTGAGTGGCGCGCCGGTGGCCCTTTCACGCCATCTGCGCGCACAGCGCGAAACCCTTACGCTCACCGTCCTCGACGGAACCCTCAGTCTCGACGCGCTGTTGGTCCGCTAACGTGATCTTAAGGCAAGGCCAGGAACTTGCACTGGTCAATCTCTGATCGCGTCCCCACATGCTTCTCGATGTGGCAAACTGCGCTTCTGTGGTATTATATGGAGTGTTAGGGGATGAGGGGGGAATAACTTCGCCTTTCTGTTGATTCCCCATTCGTTTTATTCGTTATTCGTTGTTCGCCATTCGTTTTATTCGTTATTCGCCATTCGTTATTCGCTGATGGGAGGGAACCATGTCCAGATTCATCACGTCTTTGAACACCAGGCCGGTTCTGGTTGCTGACGGCGCGATGGGTACGATGCTACACAAGGCCGGCCTTCTTCTTGGTGTAGCTCCAGAGCGTTGGAACCTCGAAAATCCCGCTGCGGTGCGGGCGGTGTACAAAGCATATCTCGACGCCGGCGCGGACCTGATCCTGACCAATACGTTCGGTGGTACACCCATCCGCCTGGAACGCGAAGGTTTGCACGCGCAGGCTTATGCGTTGAATACGGCGGCGGCGCAACTGGCCCGTGAAGTCGTTGGCGACCAGGCTTTGGTCCTCGGTGACATTGGCCCCACCGGACAGATTTTGGAGCCGCTGGGGACGTTGCCCTACGCTGAGGCTGTCAGAGGATTTGCGGTTCAGGCGGGGGCGTTGAGTGAGAGCGGCGTCGATGCGATTCTCATCGAAACAATGAGCGATTTGGGCGAGGCGATTGCCGCCATCGAGGGGGTCCGCCAGGCGACCGACCTGCCAATCCTGGTGACGATGAGCTTTGACTCGAAGGGCCGCACGATGATGGGGGTCAAGCCGGAGAAGGCGGCGGAAACGCTGTGGGGGATGGGCGTGGCCGTCATCGGCGCAAACTGCGGGCGTACATTAAGTGAGACCTTGACCGCCGTCCTCAAGATGCGCGCGACCGTTCCCGAGGCCGTTTTGATGGCGAAGCCCAACGCCGGTTTACCGCACGCCGAGGGCGGTGAACTGGTCTATGAAGTCACGCCGGAAATCATGGCCGATTATGCGCAGCGATTTGTAACTGAAGCTGGCGTCAAAATCTTTGGGGGATGCTGTGGCAGCACGCCGGAGCACATCCGCGCGGTGGCGGCGGTGTTGAAAACGCTTTGAATGACCGGTCAGGACGCACTTCTCAAGTGCGTCCTGATTTTGCGGTTACGTTGTCGTTCTCTTGCAGCCGTTTTACATCATGCTATAATGAAGATGATTATTTCTCTAATCCCAAAAAGGAGGTCACACGATGCGTTACGAAATTCACGGAACTGTACTCCCCACGCTGGAAGTTTATCTGAGTAATGGCGAGTCGGTGTACACTGAGTCCGGCGGCATGGCCTGGATGAAGGGAAACATCGAGATGACGACCAACACCAAGGGCGGCCTGATGAAGGGCCTGGGCCGGGCGTTGTCGGGCGAGTCGCTCTTTATGACGACCTACACCAGCCGTGACCCCGAAGCGTTGATCGTCTTTACGCCCGAAGCGCCCGGTCATATCATCGATGTACGGCTTGAAGCGGGTCAAAGCCTCATCTGCCAGAAAGACGCGTTTATGTGCGCTCAGGACTCGGTCGAGATGAAGATGCACTTCCGCAAAAAGCTCGGCGCGGGCTTCTTCGGCGGCGAGGGTTTCATCCTGCAGCAACTCACCGGTCCGGGCTTTGCATTCCTGGAAATCCCCGGTGAGGTACGCGAGTACGCGCTGCGGGCCGGCGAAACGATGAAAGTGGACCCCGGCCACATCGCCTGTTTCGAGCCGACCATCCACTATGACATTACGATGGTCAAGGGCCTTACCAACATGTTGTTCGGCGGTGAGGGATTGTTCCTTGCCACGCTGACCGGCCCTGGTCGCATCTGGCTGCAGAGCCTGCCACTCTCCAACCTGGCTGCCAAACTGGCGAAATATATGCCCGTCAAGAGCGGCTAAGAATCTTTTGCCGGTGCAACGCACTGACTTCATGTTCGGCGTGTCAGTGCGTTGCCTCTTTTTGACAAGGCGTCGTGTGCGGCGCCGGTATGCACTTTAAAATCTTCAACCTGGGAGCAGCCCTTTCGTCTCCGAATGGACTCCCCGTCTGTTATCACCCACACTTTTATTTTTTGATTATCGTTGGGGATGACGGACATTCAGTAGATAATAAGGAGTAGAACTTATGGTTAAGATTATTGGTGACACCACTTCTGGTTTCCCGGAAGCGTATGCAAAGCAGTATGACATTCCCATTATTCCCCAGGTGCTCAATATTGACGGCGTGTCTTATCTGGAAGGCGTGGATATCGATTATGCGACCTTTTTAACCAAGTTGGCCGAAGCCCGCGAGCTGCCTAAGACAGCCGCGCCGTACCCAGAACTTTTTGTCGAAGTTTATCGACGTTTTGCGCCCAGCAAAGAGCCTATCCTGTGCATTTTGCCCTCTGCTATCGTCAGTGGAACTGTGCGTTCGGCCACGGTTGCCCTGCAGATGGCCAGAGAACGAGGGCTGACCGATCTGGATGTCAGGATCATCGATACCCGGCTCATCGCCAGTCCGGTGGCGACGCTGCTCAAGCTGGCGGCGGAATGGGCCGCGGCAGGCGTGGATGCCGATACCATCGAAAGCCGCGTGCGCGCCATGGCCCGGCGCGGCAAGATCTACTTTTCCGTGGAGACGTTGAAATATCTGGCGATGGGCGGGCGGATTGGCGGCGCAGCCGCCCTGGTCGGCAGCGCGCTCCAGGTCAAACCCGTACTGACGTTCAAGGATGGTCAGGTTGAGGCTTTCGAGAAGATCCGCACGCATAAACGCGCCGTAGATCGCCTCAAAGAACTGGTCTTCACCCAGATTTCCCGGAACGGCGATGGCTTCTTGAGCATTATGCATGCCAATGTCGAAGCCGAAGCCCAGGAACTGGCCGATGAAATGCGCGCCAGGTTAGGCATCGCTGAAGTTCCCATTCTTGCGGTACCGCCGGCTATTGTCACGCATGGTGGGCCGGGTGTGTTGGGTGTAGGATTCTTTACAGACGAACAGGGGTAAATCATCTGATGAATATTCGTATGCTGGATACGACGAACCGCCGCGATGTGCGGCGGTTCGTAGACTTTCCATTCAACCTTTACGCAGATTGTCCGCAATGGATGCCGCCGCTGGTATCGAGCATCACGGCGACGATGGACCGGCGTCGCTACCCGTTTTACCAACACTCGGATGCCGATTTCTTCGTGGCTGAAGAGGGTGGCGATGTTGTGGGCCGCATCACCGTGCTCGAAAATCGTCGCTACAACGACTATAACCAGCGCAAGGCCGCGTTCTTCTATCATTTCGATGTCATTGATGATGTCGAGGTGGCGCGGGCGCTCTTTGATGCCGCCACGGATTGGGCCGCGCGACGCGGTTTGACGATGCTGTACGGGCCGAAAGGCTTTTTGCGCGCGGATGCGCCGGGCATCTTGATCGAGGGGTTCGAATATCGCGCGGCGCTCAGCATGCCGTACAACTATGCCTACTATCCGCGGTTGATGGAGGCCATTGGCTTTGAGAAAGAGATCGATTATCTCTCCGGCTACGTCCAGCGCGGTCAGGACCTCGATGAACGCTTCTATGCGCTGGCGGAGAAGATCAAGGAACGGCGCGGCTTTTGGGTGAAGACCTTCAAAAGCAAGCGTGAGTTGCGCGCCTGGGTGCCCAAAATCCAGGAGGTCAACAACAAAGCGTTCACCGCAGTGTGGGGATACTATCCCATCGATGATGCCGAAGTGCAGATGATCGCCAGGCAAATGCTATCCGTCGCCGATCCACGGTTGATGAAAATCGTAATGAAAGGGGATGACATTGCCGGGTTTGCTTTCGTTTTCCCGGATATTTCCGATGCGCTCAAGAAGACGCGCGGCCGACTGTGGCCGTTCGGCTGGATACGCGTGCTGTTGGAATTCAAACGCACGCGCCGGCTGAGCGGCAACGGCATCGGCTTGCTGCCAGAATATCAAGGGATGGGAGGCAGCACATTGCTGTACGTTGAGTTCGCCAAGACCTTGAAAGCCTCCAAAGCTAACCACTGCGATCTGGCGCAGGCGATGGAGACGAACATCAAAAGCCTGGGTGACATGAATGCCATCGGCGCGCGGTGGTACAAACGTCACCGGGTTTACCGGCGCGCTGTATAAGGGGGATTCGATGAGCTATTTCCGCAAGCAAGGACTCGCGCGTGTCGATCAACAATTCCTGGCGGGAGGATCGTTCCTGAACTGGGTGCGTCTTGTCATTGCTAACGGCGGCGTCGATTGGCGTTACTGGATCAGAAGTCTGTACGTTTCCATCGTGGCCTTGCTGAACACGCCGTTTCGCGCTTACGAGCACGTCAAATTCGGGGCACGCATTGCGGCGACGCCGATCTGTGAAGCGCCGATTTTCATCCTGGGGCACTGGCGCAGCGGCACTACGCACGTTATGCGCTTGATGGCGCGGGACCCGGCCTATGCGGTTGTCACGTTTGTACACACGATGATTCCGGGCCTGTACCTGAGTAGCCCTCTGTTTCGCAAACTCCTGGTCAGCAGCTTGCCTAAAGTCCGCCCCATGGACAACGTCACCGTTGCGCCGGACGCCGCCGAAGAGGAAGAATACGCGCTGGGAAACCTCAGCCCGTATTCGTTTTACCATGCGCTCTCCTTCCCCAAAAAGATGCGGCAAATTTTCGACAAGTATGTCCTCTTCGAAGGCGTGGAGCGCAAAGTTATCGAGGAATGGAAGGCCGTCTACCTGTACTTCCTCAAAAAAGTGACTTTCTCTTCGGGCGGCAAACGGCTGTTGCTTAAGAACCCGGCCAACACCGGCCGCATCCCTACCTTGTTGGAGATGTTTCCCGATGCGAAGTTCATCTACGTCTATCGCAACCCTTACGTCGTCTACAGTTCGACGATGCACTGGCTGGACAAAGAACTTGTGCCAACGGCGCTGCAAGACGTCGATGAGGAGACGGTGCGCGAGCACGCGCTGCGCAACTACGAAAAGCTGATGTTGCGTTATGAAGCTGACAAAGTGTTGATCCCTGCAGGCAATCTCGTCGAAGTGCGCTTCGAGGATTTCGAGGCCAATCCGCTCGGCGAGATGGCGCGCGTCTATCAGACGCTGGGATTGACGCTGACGCCTGAAGCACAGACGCAGATGCAGCAATATCTCTCCACGGTCAAGGGATACAAAAAGAATACTTATCATTTGGATCACCGGACGCAACGCGAATTGGCCCGGCGGTGGGGCTTTATGATTCGGCGCTGGCATTATGAGCCGCCAAGCGCATAACCATCATTTGAGGACATCACAATGGACACATCCGTGACGCGCAAGGAACTTCCGTGGTTGACCAAAGTTATTTATGGCACCGGCGACTGGGGCATGGCGACCTTCAACACGCTCCGGCAGGTCTTCTACGCTATCTTTTTGACGGACGTGGTGGGCCTTGAGCCGCGCCTGGCCTCTTTCGCCGCGTTGGTCGGCGTACTCTGGGATGCGATCAACGACCCCCTTGTCGGCACCATCAGCGACAAGGTGCGCAGCAAGTGGGGACGCCGTCGACCTTTCTTGCTGTATTTCGCCGTGCCCTACGGGCTGGCGTTCCTGGCGCTGTGGTGGGCGCCGCCGTGGAAAAGCCAGCTCCTGCTGATGATCCACGTGATGCTGGCCTATGCGCTCAGCGACACCTTTCAAACGTTGGTGATCGTGCCTTTTCACGCCCTCACGCCCGAAATGACGTCGGACTACGATGAGCGCACGTCGCTGGCGGGCTATCGCATGTTCTTCAATTTCATCGCCTCTATTGTCACTGCCGTGGTGGCGCCGATGATTGTCGATGCGATCGTAGCGGGCGGGGGCACGCAGCAGCAGGGGTATATGCTCGTGGCTACCCTCTTTGGCATATCGGCGATTTTCCCCTACTTGCTGATCTTCTTTGCCGTGCGGGAAAAGTCGACCGGTGAGCGTCCGGCAGAAATGGTCTCCTTCGGTAATACGCTGCGCACTGCCTGGCAGAATATCCCCTTCCGTTATGCGACGGCGCTGTATATGCTCAACTGGGTGACGTTCGATTTGATCGGAGTGATGTTGCCGTATTTCCTCGCTTATTGGATCGCACAAGGCAACCTGCTGGCAACGGTGCCGGGCATCGGCATGCCGATCGAGTCCGTTGTGCTGGGCGCGATGCTCATCACCGCCATCATCGTCCTGCCGTTTTGGACATGGTTGGCATATCGCATCGGTAAGCGCAAGGCGTACCTCATCGCCATCGCGTTTTGGGTGGTGCTGCTATTGTTCATCAATGCCATCCCGCCGCTCAACTATACGCCGGTGATCGTGATGGCGGTGTTGATCGGGATCAGCGTCTCGGCGGCGCATGTGTTACCCGACGCGATTTTCCCGGATGTTATCGACTGGGACGAGTTGCGTACCGGCGAGCGTCACGAGGGTACCTATTACGGGGCCAAGAACTTCATCCGCAAACTGACGACGGCTTTTGCTATCTTTTTGGCCCTGCAAGTGTTGGGCTGGCTCGGCTATCAGGTGCCGCCGGAGGGCGTTACCCAGTTTACCCAGCCGGACTCCGCAATCTGGGGCATTCGCCTGCTCACCGGCCCGATTGGCGCGCTGCTCTTGGGTGGGGTGCTGGTGGTGGCCTGGTATTACCCGCTGGATCGGCAGCAACACAAGCGTGTCTTGCGGCTGCTGGCGCGCCGCCAGGCCCGCGAAGCCCGGCGGCGGGCGGCGGCAGGTGTGCCGGTGTCGCCCACGCTCGATTAGTCCTGATGCAATTTCTAACCCAAAATGGTATATAATAGACTCAGTAGATCCAAAAAAGCTGCAAGGGGATCGTCAGATCCCCGTTCTGATCTGGATCGGCGATCCAGGCCAAGCAAAATTATACTAGGCGCACAGTAAAATTTCCTTATTCCTGTCAGCAGATTTAGCAGATTATGCGCTGTAAATCGGTCAAAAATCTGCTTAATCTGCTAAATCTGCTGATGAAAATGGCAATTTTAGTGTGCGGTTAGTATAGCTACTGAGACTTGTTCCTGAATAAATTTTGGCATGATTTTGGACGCAGATTCGCGCAGATTTTCGCTGATGTCCTGAAACGATCTGCGTGAATCGGCGAAAACCTTTGTCCTAATCGCACCTGGCATTATGGAGGAACAACTTTTAGGTATTCACTCTGGTAACATCATGGATACGAGGACGATATGTTGCACTCATCCATCAACCGCCGTCAATTTTTGAAACTGGGCGCTGCCGCACTGGCCTGGGTGTTGTGGCCCAAACTGCCGGTCGTAGAAGCGTCAGCGGCTCTGGCGAGTTCGTTTGAGTTGGACTCAATGCCGGAGTTTCTGCCGCCACCGGCATCCTTAGGCCGGATCATCAACGCGCGCGAAGCTATCCGGCGCTCGCCTTCGCCCACCGCCGAACTCGTGGCGTGGAAAGTGCGCGATGAGGTGATTCCGTTGAAAGCCACTCTGTTGGGAGAAGCTCCCTGGCCGAGCAATCCGGTGTGGTATTTCACCGAGGGCGGCTTCATCCACAGTGGGTATGTCCATCCTTCGGAGAACATCCTGCAATCCAACATTGTGACCAACGTGGCCCCGCCCGGTTTCTGGGCCGAAGTGACCGTGCCGGTGGCGATCAGCCGTTCGGCGCCGAATTCGCCCTATGCCGGACGCCGGTTGTATTACGAGACCACATACCGCGTCGTCAACGCCGTGCAGGATGAGCAGGGCGAGTGGTGGTACCAGCTTCAGGAAGGCCTGGCGTGGGGCCCCGGCCCCTTCGCTCCGGCGGCGATGCTGCGCCCGATTACCCCTGAGGACCTGGCGCCGATTTCGTTGGGCCATCCCGACAAATGGCTTCAGGTTGATATCAGTGACCAGGTGCTGACGTGTTTTGAGGGACAAACGCCGGTCTTTTCCACGCCGGTCGCTTCTGGGCTATGGGACACGGCGACGCCGCTCGGTGAGTTCCGCATCCTCTACAAACGGCATGCCCAACGGATGATCGGGGCCGATTATGACCTGGTGGGGGTCGCTTTTCCCTCCTACTTTACCGATTCAGGCGTTGCTGTTCATGGGACATACTGGCACAACGATTATGGACGCCGGCACAGTCACGGCTGCCTCAACGTGCCGAGTCGCGCCGCGCGCTGGGTCTTCCGTTGGGTCGAACCGTATGTCCCCTACGAATTGTACACTTATCGTTCGAAACCCGACGAAGGCACCCGGGTCGTCGTCATTGCTTAAGCCCACTGACCGTGTAACGCGGTTGTCAACTCGCACGGTAAACCGGCGATTTTGGGGGGACAACGTTCATGCGCCCTGTTGAGCCGACCGACGGGATGGTCATCACCGCAGATACGACCTTCAAATCCGGCGTCTATGTGCTGCCGCACGGCCTGAGCATCGCAGCCGACGGAATCACGGTGGATGGCAATGGGGCGCTGCTCATCGGACAGGGGCGCACCGGCAGCGGCATTTTCCTCGAAGGACGGGCTAACGTCACCCTGAAGAATTTGCACATTCAGGAATATTACCACGGTATCACAGCCGAACACTGTCGCAAACTGACCATCGCAGGGTGCCGGATTACCTCCACTGCAGAACTGCCGCCCAATACGGCGTTTCTCGACGTCTGGCAGGATGTTGACCATGCCTATGGCGGTGGAATTTTGCTGAACGGGGTGACCGAGAGCCGCATCCTGGAAAATGATTTGCAGCACCAGATGTGTGGTTTACTCACCTATCGCTGCCGTGACTTGCAGGTGCGCGGAAACGTCGCCAACTATTGCAGCGGCTTTGGTTTCCATCTCTATGGGACGGGTTATAGTGTCTTCGAGAACAACACGGCAGATTTTTGCTGCCGTTACGAGCCTCGTGGCCCACGCGCCGGGCACATGGGCGCGGATGCGGCGGGCTTTCTCATTGTTCACGGCGCCTGCTGGAATCTCTTCCGGCGCAATAATGCCCGCATGAGCGGCGACGGCTTCTTCCTGGCGGGATTGACGCCGCAGGGCAAGCACGTCCCCTGTGACGACAACGCCTTCGAGGAGAACGACGGTTCGTACAGCCCCAACATCGCTTTCGAAGCGACGTTCAGCAGCGGCAACACGTATCGCGATAACATCGCCAATGCGTGTAACTACGGCTTTTGGCTGGGATTTTCCAGCCATGGGATGTTGGAACACAACGAGATGATCGGCAACCGGCAGGCGGGGATCGCCGTCGAAAACGGCTTTGGCTTTGACGTGCGGGATAATACTTTTCAAGACAACGCTCACGGCGTATTGCTGTGGTCCAAGCACATCCCAATGTTTGCTAAAGCTGTGCCCGATAACGACACCAGTTACGACTGGACCATCGAAGACAACGCCTTCACCGGCAACCGCAAAGCCATCCGTATCGCTGCCGATCAGGATCACGGCATCCGCCCGCTCGATCCATCCGGGCGCTGGGGGCAGCCCGCGCCTCGTCCGCACGATCACGCCATCTACCGTAACACAATCACCGGCAATGTTATTGGCATTGAGCTGGTTGACGCCGAGGCGACGATGCTTGCCGAAAACCAGTTTCACGGCAATGTCCGCGATATAGCCTGACCGCTGTAGTGCGAGTTGCCAACTCGCACTACGCCGTCGCCCTCTGTGGGGCAATGCGACTACCGGACTAAAGGCTACCAGACTTTAAGGAGAACGTGCTATGTCAGAAGAAAATGTGACTGTCGAAGAAACCGAAACCATCGTTGAGCAGGAGGCGTACACCGCGCAGCTTGCGGAACTGAACAAGCAGGCGCGTGAGCACCTGGCGGCAAATGCGTGGGAGGCGGCGCTGGCGGCATACCGCCAGGCGCTTGCCCTGGCGGAGGAAGCCGGCGATATTCACAACAAAGCCGAGGCGCTGAACAACATCGCCAGCGTCTATCTGGCACGCAAGGA
>JAIOAS010000035.1:12744-28158 GCA_019873725.1 Chloroflexota bacterium
CGCAGCGTGAAGGCGATGATCTCCTCGACCTCGTATGTCCCCAGTTTCTTGCGCACGGCGCGCCCCACGCCGCCGAAGGCATGGGTTGTGGTGAGGATGTGCACGCCTGCGCGGGTCAATGCGGCGGCGTTTTCCGGGGTCAACTCCTGCTTATGGGGTGCGGCGAATCCCGTGGAGTGCGTCACGGCGACTATGGTGAACCCGGCAAAGACCTCGGCAGCGCGGACGGCAGTTGCGCCGCTCGTGGTGGCGACCAGCACGGTCGTAATGCCCAATGCCGTGGCCCGCTCACAGGCAACGCTCAGGGTGCGTTCGGTATTCTCCGGCCCGGCCTCGGCGAAATAAACGGTCTGTGCAATAAGTTCTGTCATATTGCCCTCCTTTGAGTATCAGTAGATCCAAAAATGCTCCTGGTCTGGATCTGGCGATCCAGACCAAGCAAAATTGGATCTACTGAGTATGACAAACATCAGTGATGTTATTTGACAAGTATCCTGGAATCACTATAATTTTTCTATTATACACACGCTATCCTCAGATCCAAACCAACTCCGGGACGTTTTGTGCAGAAGGAGGATATGCTCGAAGGGATGATTTTTGAGGAAGGCGTGCATCTTAAATGTCCCATTCACATAATCAGTTAAAGGAGGAGAATGATGAAACGCAAATCTTTGTTTTACGTGATGATGTCTCTCTTCACCCTGCTCAGTTTGGGGCTGTCGGCCTGTCAAACGCCCGCCCCAACCGTCGCACCCCCTGCAGCACAGCCGACGGCGACCACGCCTCCCAAACCGGCCTTTGAGCCGATGTCGATTTCGGTCCCGAGTTGCGATTACGGCGGCAAGATTAAGGAGATCGCCGCGGTGGATGAGCTGACGGTGCGCTTTAGCCTGTGCAAGCCCGACCCGGCCTTTATGGCGAAGGTGGCCTTCATTCCCTTCGCCATTCAGCCCAAAGAGTGGATTGATAAGAACGGCGGCGCCGGTGAATTGCTCTCCAAGCCTATCGGGACCGGCCCGTATAAGCTGGAAAGCTGGAATCGCGGTGACAGCATCATCTTCAAGCGCAATGAGGAATATTGGGGTGAGAAAGCCAAGGTTGAAACCCTGGTCTTCCGCTGGGCGACCGAGGGGGCAGCCCGTCTGCTGGAGCTGCAATCCGGCACGGTGGACTATATCACCAATGTCAGCCCTGATGATTATGAGAAGGTTGAGAGCGATGATAATCTGCAACTCCTGTATGCAAATATCCCCAATATCTTCTATGTGGGGATGACCAACACGTTTGAGCCGTTCAACAATGTGAAAGTCCGCCAGGCGATAGCGATGGGCCTTGACCGGCAGCGCATTGTGGATAACTTCTACGCCGAAGGCTCCGAAGTGGCTTCGCATTTCACGCCATGCAGCATCCCCAACGGTTGCACGGGAGAGCCCTGGTACGACTTCGACGCCGCCAAAGCCAAGGCGCTGTTGGCTGAAGCCGGTTTCCCCGATGGCTTCAAGACCAAAATCTACTATCGTGATGTTTTCCGCGCCTATCTGCCCGAACCGGGGCTGGTAGCGGTTGAGATCCAAACCCAACTGAAGCAAAACCTGGGCATCGAGGCTGAAGTTGTGGTGATGGAATCTGGTGAGTTCAGTGACGAGGCCAGCTCCGGCCGACTGGATGGCTTGTATTTGTTCGGTTGGGGTGCGGACTATCCGCATATCACCAACTTTCTCGATTTCCACTTCAGCAAGGAGAACCCGCAGTTTGGTACTCCGCATCCCGAAATCTACGAGGCCCTGGAAAAAGGTGCGCAAATCGCCGATCCCGCCAAGGCCGCCGATATCTATACACAGGCTAACAATGCCATCCGCGAATTGGTGCCGATGGTGCCGATCTCGCACGGTGCTTCAGCCAATGCCGCGCTCAAGACGCTGAAGAACGCCCACGTGCCACCGTTCCGGGCGCCCGATTTTTCGGTCATGGATAACGGCAAAGACACCATCGTTTTCATGCAGAACGCCGAACCGATCAGCCTCTATTGTGCGGATGAGAGCGATGGCGAGTCCTTGTCCGCCTGTGAGCAGGTCCTCGAGCCGCTGTTTAATTACAAAATCGACTCTGGCGAGATAGTACCTGCGCTGGCGACGTCTTGCGAACCCAACGCCGACCTGACTGAGTGGGTGTGCAAGCTCCGCGAGGGTGTTAAGTTCCACGATGGTTCGGCCCTCGATGCCAACGACGTGATTGCCTCGTGGTCGGCCGGCATCAATGCCGCCGATCCCAACCACAAGGGCAACACCGGCGCGTGGGAATACTACAGCTATCTGTGGGATGGGTTGATGAACGCGGAAGAGTAAGCCGCGTTCCAGTATAATCTCACCAAACTGATCTAGCCGATGAAACGTGAAACGTGATTGCCTGTTTAACAGGTTCACGTTTCACGTTTCATGCATCATAAGGGGGTAGTATCCTGAAACCGAAAGGTCCCTGTTATGTTTCAATACATTATCCGTAGACTTCTGCTAGCGATCCCGGTTTTATTTGGTATCCTTCTGGTGACGTTCATCCTGGCCCGGTTGATTCCGGGCGATCCGTGCAAAGCCATCCTGGGTGAAAAGGCGACGCAAGCGGTGTGTGAGCGTTTCATCCGCGAGCATGGTCTGGATAAGCCCATTTATGTCCAGTTGGGTATTTACATAAGGGATGTGCTCAAGGGCGATTTTGGTGATTCGATTCGTTATAGTCGCCCCGTGAGCATCATCCTCATCGAGCGTCTGCCAATGACGGTTGAGCTAGGCGTTGTTTCAACCCTTCTGGCGGTCGTGATCGGCATCCCGATGGGTATTCTTGCCGCCGTGTATAGCAACTCCCTTGCCGATATCATCACGATGGTCGCGGCTAACATCGGTGTCTCGATGCCCGTTTATTGGTTGGGGCTGATGTTAGCGTATGTGTTTGCCCTGCTACTCAAAGATACCCCGCTCTGGCTGCCGCCGTCGGGTCGTCTCACTGCGGGTGTCGTTGCTATTCCTTTCTATGAAGTTTACAACATTGCCCTTGAGCCTGAATCGATTAAATTCCACCTCTTTGAATTCATCGCCAATATGTATATTCTGAATTCCATTATCACGTTCGATTGGCGCGTGCTTTGGGACGCGATCAAACATTTGATCTTGCCCTCGGTGGCGCTTTCGACGATCCCGATGTCCATCATCGCGCGGATGACCCGGTCGAGTATGCTGGAGGTTCTGGGGCTGGATTATATCCGCACGGCGCGCGCCAAGGGGTTGCCCAAGCCCAAGGTGGTGCTCAAACACGCTTTTCGCAATGCGATGTTGCCCGTCTTCACCATCATTGGCTTGCAGTTGGGGACGATTTTTTCCGGCGCGGTGCTGACCGAGACGATTTTTAGCCTGGCCGGCGTGGGACGGATGCTATTTGAGGCGATCACCGCGCGCGATTATCCTATCGTGCAGGCGTTCACGCTGGTGATTGCCATAGGGTACGTCGGCATGAACTTGCTGGTCGATGTGTCCTACGTCTTTATCGATCCTCGGATCAAACTGAAGTGACAAGGCCCATCACAATGTCTACTGCATCTGAACCTCCCCCCAAATCCTCACCGCGAGAAACTCCGCAGCGCTCAGCGGAAGCGGCGGCTGCCTTAAATCACAGCTTTCAGGATTATCGCGCCAACAGCTTGTGGCGGTTGATGTTGCGCCGTATTTTGCGACAACGCTCGGCTATCGTTGGTGGGGTCATCTTGGGTATGCTCGTTCTGGTTGCTGCCTTCGCTCCGGTTCTTGCACCCTACGATCCAGAGCAGGTCCTCATTGGGATCGAGCCGGTGCGGAAGCGCCAGGCCCCGTGTATTCACTTGCTTGGCTGCCCCACCGATCAGCCACAGCACTGGATGGGCATCGACGGCAACGTGCGCGATCAGTTCAGCCGTGTCATTTACGGGACGCGCGTCTCGCTTTTCATCGGATTCACCACGATTGGCTTTGCCATTATCCTCGGGACCGTGCTCGGCGCGGTTTCCGGGTATGCCGGCGGGTGGGTGGATAACGTCATTATGCGGTTGATGGACGTGTTGATGGCGTTTCCCTCGCTGCTGCTGGCGATTGCGATTGTCAATGTGTTGGGGCGCGGCCTGCAAAACGCCCTGTTAGCCATCGCCATTGTCAACGTGCCGGTTTATGCGCGTGTGGTGCGCGCCAGCGTGCTTTCGATCAAGGAACAGGACTTCGTCGAAGCGTCGCGCGCATTGGGGGCCGGCCCATTCTGGATTTTGTTTGTGCGCATCCTGCCCAACGCGCTCTCCCCGCTGATTGTGCAGGGTACGCTCGGCATCGCGGGGGCGATTCTCGAAGCGGCGGCGCTCTCCTTCCTGGGGCTGGGCGCACAGCCGCCGACGCCGGAGTGGGGCTCGATGCTCGGTTCGGAGCGCAACCAGGTGTTCACCGCGCCGCATCTGGTGTTCTATCCCGGTCTGGCGATTATGATCACGGTGCTGGCCTTTAATCTGCTCGGCGACGGGTTGCGCGATGCGTTGGATCCGCGACTGAGCTTTAACAAAACAGAGCAGACGTTGTAGTTCTAAGTCGGGTAGTCGGGTAGTCGGGTAGTCAAGTAGTCGAGTAGTCGTGTAGTCAAGTAGTCGAGTAGTTGTGTAGTCGAGTAGTCAAGGTTCTAATGAGATGGGGTGAAGTGTAGTTTTCGAGCGCCATTCACAGCAAAAAAACGGGGCCTGCTAAGGCCCCGTTTTCTTGTGCGTGGAATTCACTTCCAGTCTACTTGCTGGAATTCGTCATTGACGACCTGGTAGATCCAGATTTGCGGATCGGTCAGATCGCCGTTGGTCTTGTACCGCAGGTTGTTGAGCAGCGTGGGCACACTCTCGCTGCGCAGGGCATTGGCAATCTTGGGCGCATCAAACCCGTTGGCCTTGCGCACGCCCTCGGCCAGTACCTGCATCGCCACGTAACCGTTGACCGAGTAGGTATCCGGGTTGCGATACTCCACCACCTGATACGCCTCGAACCACTTCGCGTCCGCCACGTAGCGCGGGCTGGGCGCGAAGGCGCTGACGTACATCCCCTCGGCGGTGCCATCCGAGTCATCAATCGTTGCTGCCAGAAAGACCCCGTCGCTGCCTAACATCGGCACGGTGACGCCGGCCTTGACCAGCTCGTAGCGCAAGAACGGCGCTTCAATCTCATAGCCGGCGTAGAAGATGGCGTCGGGATTGGCGGCCTGAATCTGCTGAACTTCGTTCCCGTACTGACTTTGCCCCTCTTCGACCTCAATGCGCGTGACGGCCTGCGCGCCACGGGCTTCCAATTCTTTGATGAGCGCCGCGGCCAATCCCTGCCCGTACTCGGTGTTGTTGAACACCACCGCCACGTGCGTGGCCTTGAGGTATTCGGTCAGAAAGCGCGCGTCCACGGCGGCCTGTACGTCATCGCTGGCGTTGACACGGAAGAAGTTGGTGTAGCCCTTCTGACTGAGGCTCTGCTCGGAGGCCGTCGGCGTGATGACGATCAGCGGCAAGTCCTTGTACAGTTCCATCGCGGCCAACGTCTGCCCGCTGTTGAGGTGGCCGATCACGGCGATGACCCGTTCACCCCTGCTGAGCGCGCCCTGAATCTCCGCCACCTGCGCGACGGCCACGTCACTGTCGGATTCGTCGTCCAGCGGGCGCACGACGACACGGTAGCCCAACAGCCCCCCGCTGCGGTTGATCTGCTCCGCCGCCAGGCGCACCCCGCCCAGCACAGTCTGCCCGCCGTTGGCCTGGAATCCGCTGAGCGGCACAGCCACATAGACGATCACGTCGCCCTTGGTCGGCTCTTTCACGGCGCTGCCCTTACACCCGGCCAGCGCTGCCATAACGAGCACTAAGATGGTTAACCCTAAGCGTTTCATCATAGTTGGGACTTCCTCCTGTCAAGACTACAAAAGTCTCAGCACTTGTGTTCAAAGCAAGTATCTGCTCAAGCAAGCGCCTCATGAGACTTTTGTAGTCTGGCGCCTGCTGAGTTTAGCCTATGCCCGGCCCCTGGTAATCGTAGACTTCGTTGAGGCTGCTGACCAGATCGTTCAACCGCGCGATCTGCTCCTGGATGTCCTGCCGCAAGCGATCCGAACGCCCGCTTTCAATATCTTGCGCGTTGATCAACTGCGCCTGGCTGTAGACCGTCGCCAGCGCCGTGTTGCTTTGCTCAAGTTGCAGTTCGGCTTGCTGCATACGGCTGTTCAGCGCCGCCAGCGATTCCATCTGTTTGCGCTTACTTTCGATGACGGCCTCCAACTGCTTTTTGACTTCCGGGTTCTTTTCCAGGCTTTGGCGCGACGTGAGCGCCTCCAATTCCTTGGGGACGCTGGCCCGTTCCTGAGCCAGCAGTGGGTCGTGGCGGTAGGCGTCGAGACGCAGTGCCAGTTCATAGATTTGGCTGACCCAGTCGGCGAGCTGTCCGGCAGTGTCTTCCAGGCGGTCGCGCAGCACGCCGGCGCGCTGTTTGCTGATGTACGCCTCGATGCGGCGTTGGTATTCCAGTGCCTTTTCGACTTCGTGGCGCAATTCCGCGTCCTGCACTTTGCGTGGATTGAAGCGCTCCTGGAACAGATCGAGCTGCACTTTGGCGTTGGCGCTGGCGTCCGTGAGGCTGGAAGTGACAATGGCGGCCACGCCCAAAACACCGAGCGCCAGCCAGCCCCAGATCGGCCACCCCGGAAGCGGCTGTGGCAGGAAGAACATCAACAGGATTACTATCCCGATGATAACGGCATTCTCCCAACGCAGAAATGCGTATTGGACGATGGCTTTGCGCGCGCGCTTTTCTATTCCAGAACGAATATCAGACATAGGCAAAATCCAATCTGCAAATGGCAAATGGCAACCGTGTGATTTGCCATTTGTCATTTGCCATTCTAAAAGTATGTCGAGATGATTTTGTACAGGTCTTCGATGTCGGTTTCGGTGGCGCGGCGGTATTGACCTCCGCCCATTTCGGCCATTGAGCGCATAAATTTCTCATCGGCGTCTTTGCCAAAGGCGATGGTGAAGATGACGATCTGCTTCCCCTGTTCCTGCTGGATGCGCCGCTGCAGCGCCGACAGCGATTGGCGGCTGCTGTTCTCCTGCCCGTCGGTCATCACGACGATAGCGTTGATGGCTTCCGCGTTGCCCTCTACCAACAATCGGCTATAGGCTTCCCAAACCCCATCGATGAGGGCTGTATTGCCGGATGCGGACAACCGCTCGATGGCGGTATACAACGCCGTGCGTCCTGCCTCATCCAATGCCTGCAATGGGCGCTCAACATGGACGTTGGTGGCGAAGGTGATCAACCCCACCTGATCGCGGGCACCGCGGATCTGGTCGACGAAAGAGCGCAGGGCCACCCGCGTCAGCCCGATTTTGTCGTTTTCATCCATGCTGCCGCTGGTATCGACGACAAGGTAGATGTTGGTGGGACGTTTGGTATACCACCAGACGTTCTGCACTACCTCCACCACGTTCGCGGCGGGGATTTGCAGCGTCGTCTGCGGCTGGCGCCGATCCACCGCGTCGCCGCTGAAGGGGCTGCCCGTCCCATCCAGGCGCACGTCGAGGTCTACCGGACGGTAGCCCACGCTCAACAACTGCTGCTGTACCTCCGCCGAGGTCAAATAGTCCACGAATGCCTGGTAGGTGCGGCGTTGGTTGTCGGTGATGGGGGTTTCGCCGGGCATGCCCAGTTCGAGCAGCGCCAGGGGATGGTCGGCCCACAGTGTCCCTTCCGCCGGGTAAATGGCGACGAGACGCTCGCCAGGCTGCGTTTGGTTCCACGCGATGACAACCTGCTCCTGGGCGACGAAGGCATCGAGGAAATTGCGCCCCTCCGCCGCGAGCCGCTGCACGATGACATCCTCGCCTTCGCCGTAGAAACGCACCGTCGCCTCCACCGCGCGGACATAATCCAGGGTTGTCTGGGCGGTGGCGGCTTCCTCGGTGAGGCCGCGCGTCAGTCCGGCGCCGGCGTAGAACTCGGCCAGCGTCGCCAATAGACCGCTGGCGTGTCCGGTGCTCGGATGGTTCCACTTGAAGGTCGGATCGGCGGTGGCTTTCTGCTGGATGTCCTTCCAGCCGATATTGCGCTCCGGCCAGCCCAACCCGCGTGCCACGCTTTCCCACGCGGCGATGACGACGGGACTGGCGGCATAGCGCACCGGGTCGCCGAAACGCCGGTTGCCGATGGGGATGAGACTTTCCCCTTCACCGGCGCTGTATTGTGCTACCCAACGTTGGTCCAACTGATTGAGCCACAAACTGCTGTCGGGCGCAATTGCCTGAAACGGCGGATTCGCCAGACTTTGCTCTACCATCTTTTCGGGAACGACGGAAATGGTGCGCACCAGCATCGGCGAACCGTCGGGGGTTTTGCGGGCCTGCGCATTGAATTGTTCCGCCAGTTTTGCCAATGTCGAGGCCATGCCTGGAGAGACGGCGACCGTCACTTCCGCTGTCGTCGAGTCCCAACCGCCCTGGCTGGTGGTCATCCCCTGCCGCTCGCGGAGGCTGTTCCACACCGACTGCCCGGCCCACGCGGTCAGAATGACGCACATGCACACCACAACGATACCGATCGCACCGATGATCAGCGTCGTGCGTTGTTTGTCGTTGAATTGGTTGCTCATTGCATCACCTTACTTCGCCACGTTCAACTGGAACCAGCGCAGCAGGGCCAGCAGCACCTCGCGGTCGGGATTGCGCATCGCGTCACTGCGCGGGACGACCATCTCTACGCCCCTGTCCTTCCACTTGACGAAGAGGCTTTCGGGGGTGGCGTCCAGCGGTACGTTGGGGTTGGTGGGACGCAGGCCGTAGGCCAGGGCCGCCTTTTGTTGCTCCTCGCTGAGCAGGAACCGCTGGAACTCCAATGCGGCGTTCTTCTCCAACGCGCTGGTCTCCGGTCCCACCCAGATGGTGAAGGGGAACTCGAACCAGGTGACGTACTGCGGATAGTAAATCTTGAGCGGATCGTCCCAGCGGGTGAGGATGCCCTGCATGTTCTGCAGGAGGTCGCTTTCGAGCAGTTGCCCGCCGTCGCCCACGCTGTAGCCGAAGAGCGCAAAGTCTTCGGCGGTGTAGGCGCTGGCGCTGCTGAAGTCGGTGACGGACCCCATTAACTCGCGCAGCCAGGTCTGGAACTGCGGATCGGTGAAGTCGGCCACGCTGATGTCGGTGCGCTTGTAGTACTCGCCGGCCGCCGCCACCATCGCGGTCAGCCCACCGGCATTCTTGTTGGGATTGGGGACGACGAGTTTGAAGAAGCCCCACGATGGATCACCGCCCAATTCCGGCCAGCCGCCCTTCGCTACGGCAGCATCGTGGATGATGTTCCAGCTCACGCCGCCGAAGCGCTGCTCTAGCACGGTGGCGCGGCTTTCGTAGATGCCCCAGGTGAAGAGGCTGATGGCGATGGGCCGCGCGCGGTACTCACCATCGGTCAGGAAGACGTCGCGCCCCAGGCGCTCCTTGTAGGAGGCGTTCGCCAGTTCCACCAGGTAGCGGCTGTCGGGAATCCAGGCGGTGGGGAAGTTCTTCAGGGCAGCTTTTTCGGCCTCGGTCAAGCTCTCCATCGTCTTGCCGGCTTCGAGCGCGCCGAAGTCGTTGCGGTCCCAGCGGCCCAGAGCGGTGAGACCGTCCATCGGCGTGATCTCGACCTTGACGGGGACGCCGTTCAATGTGGGGTTGGTGGCGTTGTAGGCCGTGGCGGCATCGCGCACCCACGGTTCCACCGGCAGGGCGGTGAGCACCCGCACCGTGATGGTCTCCGGCGCGACGAGGACCAGTTCCGTCTCGTCGGGTGAATTGCCGCCGGTCACGATGCGCGCGACCACCGAAACCCCAATAATCAACAAAACGACGACTAAAATGCCTATAAAAATCCAACGCGTGCGTTCCATGCCGTTTTTATGCCTCCCGTGCGCTCGACGGATCGAACGGACTACGACGATGCGCGCTCAAACGTGTGCTCTTTTTCTGTCAGCAGATTGAGCGGATTAAGCAGATTCTTGGAAACGTCGAACGTTTATGGGCTGCTTAATATGCGCACAACCTTTAAGTGCTCGTCAGTTAATAAGCGAAAGGAAAATTGGCGCGTGTTTGTCCTGTTTCCGTTCCGCAATCACTCCGCCGATGATGGCGGTAAGGGACAAACGCATTTTTGCGGCGTTTGTCCCTTGTCTACGGATTCTTTACTCGCTCAAACCGAGCTTCTTGCGGCGTTCGGCAAGTTGGGCGTCGAGGGTTTTGCGATCGAGGATGTCGTCGATTTGCGCATCGAGGTTGGTCGCGCGCATTTCGACGGCAGTGGAAGCTTTGTCCAACCGTGCGTAGACGCTCTCCGCGATCCGGCTGATGTCCGAATCGCCCGATCCCATCAGCGCGTCCAAACCTTTCATCGCCTTGACAGAGATTTCCTTGCTCTTGGCCAGTTCGAGCAGGGCCTGCAGTTCTTCGCGCTGCTGCTTCATCGTCGCCAGGCGGGCTTCCAGCTTGACTTTGGCATCCAGCAGCTTCTGGTACTCGCTGTCTTGCCGGGCGGCCTGCTCGCGGTAGGTCTCGATCAGGCGTTGCGTGCTGTTGAGCTTGCTCTGCACGGCCGTGGCTGAGGTCTCATTGCCTTCCAGCAGGAACGCGTCGATGGCGCGGTCCAGTTCCTGGGCCTTCTGCTCGAAATCGGCGAGTTTGCGCTTGAGGGATTTGACTTCCCCACCGACGGTGGCGGCGGCGTCCTCCAAATCGGCCAGGCTGTCTTCCACCTGGCGGATGTATTGATCGATCACGGCGACGCTGTTGTTCTTGAGTGCCCTATCGACCAGCGAGTGGAGATTTGCCGAAATCAGGGTGGATACTTTTTCCAATAAGGTTGCCATTGTGTTTGCCTCCTGCATGATATGCTTCTGATTCTGTCTTACTGTTAAGTGTAACGTTGAACGGTTACTTTGTCAAAGTGGCTTTGCTGTAAAAAAGCCATTTTCGACACTCTTATTACGCCAATTGTGTGAAAAAGTTGCAACCCTGCCCTCTCATTTTCCGCCCGTCTACCGCTCACAAGGGCTTTATCGTTCTTGTCACAGTTCCCGTATTTCGCTTCAAACGGATCGTCAGATCCGCGTTTTGTGACCCATTTCAGCTTAAAACGGGGAACTGGCGTTCCCCTCGGAGCAAGCATGATAAGACCCCGCCGTTTACCGAATTCGCTTGCCATCTTCGCGGTTCTGGGTATAATGGCGTTTGTACCTGCCACCCTAGCTCAATCGGCAGAGCAGACGCTTCGTAAGCGCCAGGTTTTGGGTTCAATTCCCAAGGGTGGCTCTCTCCGGCCCCGGAGTTGACGGGGCCTTTTTTGTAGCTCAGTGGCGAAGGAAACTATGCGGGCGCGGCAGATACTTAACCAGGTGTGGCAGTGGCTCGGTGCGGATAGAAGACTGGTCGAGGCCCTCATTGTGTTGTTGATCATCCAGGCCATTGTGCTGTTTCTCCCTCAGGCTCCGGTAGCGATTTCCACCAGCCCTGTTTACGCGCGCTGGCTTGCCGGGCTGCGTCCGACGCTCAAAACGTGGACGACCCCTCTGGCGATGGCGGGCCTGTTGACGTTGCGCACGTCGTTGTGGATGCGCATCCTCCTGGCGTGGTTGGCGCTGATCGTGGCCGTGCGCTGCGCCGATCTGTTTGAACACTGGAAGGAGAGCACACCCTCACAACGCCGGTTGCAAGTGCTGGCGTGTGTCGCCGGTGTGCTCATTATCGCCGGGTGGGGAGCGCAGACGGTGTGGGGTTGGAAGCAGTCGGATGTGATCGTATGGCCTGCCACACCTATCACTATCCCGCAGCGTGGACTGACGCTACCGGCGCGCGGTGAGGTTTCCCCTAACCGGTTGATTCCGTTGCTAACAGAGCGATATGGACTATACTTTGTTCCCAAAGGGAGCAGCGTGGGACTGGTGGTGCGAGCGCTGGATGAACAGGGACAGGTTTTGCCCCTGTCACCTTCGTCGCGCGAAGAGCCACAAGAGGAATTGCGCCTGGCGTTGACCGTTGAAGCACCGGAAGCCTACTTTGCGCTCTCCCAAGTTGGCTACGTTTTCCGCATCAGCCGGCTGCGTGAGACCGCCGCCCCGCTTCAGGTGCAGGTCTACCGCAGCGCCGACGGTAAGCTGCTGGCGGAGACGGCGATGCAGGACGATGGCGCATTGTTCGCCGATAATGTTCGGTTGGAGTTACAGCGGAACGCGCTGCCGAGCTTTGAGGCGGTGTACAATCCCGGCGCGCCGCTGGAGGCGGTGGGGCTGCTGGCGCTGCTGGTTGCCATCCTGGGCGTTTATCATCTGCACCGCAGGCCGTCCGGGCAGCCTGCAAACGAAGCGCCAGACGATGCGCATACGTCAACGGATTGAACAGACTAAACAGACTTTTTAACCATGACGCGCTTTGAAAATTGCGACTACACGACGACTTGACTAAACCCGACTATTCGACTACAAGACTGACGACTAAGCGACTATTTTCGAGGGAGGTTTTATGCGTTCGATTATCATTGGCGTAGCGGGGGGAACCGGGTCTGGCAAGACCACGGTGGCGAATCGCATCCTGGAGCGCGTTGGCACGGAGCATATTGCGTGTATCCCGCACGATGCGTATTACAAGGATTTGCGTCACCTGACGCTGGAGGAACGCCAGAATCTGAACTTCGATCACCCGGACGCGCTGGAAACCAGCCTGATGATCGAGCATCTGACCTTGTTGCGCAATGGCTATCCTGCCGAAATTCCCGTCTACGATTTCACCCGGCACGCGCGCACCGATGAGACGATCCACGTGGAGCCGGCGCCCATCGTGTTGGTGGAAGGCATTCTCATTTTCGCCGAGCCGGCTTTGCGCAAGCTGTTCGATGTCAAGTTGTTCATCGACACGGACGCGGACATCCGCTTGATTCGCCGCCTCCAGCGCGACATGCAGGAACGCGGACGGACGTTCGAGTCGGTAATTTCGCAGTACTTGACGACGGTGCGTCCCATGCATATGGAGTTCGTGGAACCAAGCAAACGGTATGCCGATGTGATCATCCCGGAAGGCGGCTTCAATGAGGTGGCGATTGAGATGGTCGCCGCGCGGATTCGGGGATTGTTGGAAGAGCGGGCGTAATCTGCTAAATCTGCTGAAGAGGAAAAGGATGGCGCGACAATATGCATGACAATGTGAGAATTCACCCGACGGCGGACGTTTCGGACAGGGCACAGATTGGCCCCGGTACCAGTATCTGGCATCAGTGCCAGGTGCGCGAGGATGCGCAGATCGGCCAAAATTGCATCCTCGGCAAGGGTGTTTACGTGGATTTTGGCGTGCGGCTTGGTAACAATGTCAAGGTACAGAATTACGTCTCGATTTATCACGGCGTCGAGATCGAGGATGGTGTCTTCGTCGGCCCGCACGTATGCTTCACCAACGATAATCTGCCGCGCGCGGTGAATCCCGACGGGTCGCTCAAGGCTGCCGACGATTGGGTGTTGGGGCGGATTGTGGTCAAGCGCGGGGCGGCGCTCGGCGCGAATGCCACGATCCTGCCCAAAGTCGTCATCGGCGAGTGGGCGATGGTGGGGGCGGGCGCCGTCGTCACCAAAGATGTGCCTGCGCACGGACTGGTGGTCGGCAATCCGGCGCGGCTGATCGGATTTGTGTGCGCGTGCGGACGCCGGCTGGTTGCCGACCACGAGGAGGGTGACAATATGCTGGCGCAGTGTCCCAACTGTCACGCAATACTTTCTATACCATTAACATTCTGGAGGCAAGCACCGTGATTCCCATTGCGAAACCCCTGATCGGGGATGAAGAAAAACAGGCGGTCCTTGAAGTTCTGGATTCTGGCATGTTGGCACAAGGCCCACGGGTGAAGGCATTTGAGGAAGCCTTTGCCGCGATGTGCGGCGTGCAGCACGCGATTGCGACGAGCAGCGGGACGACGGCGCTGCATGTGGCGCTGCTGGCGCATGGCATCGGGCCTGGCGATGAAGTCATCACCTCACCGTTTACGTTCATTGCCTCGGCGAACAGCATTTTGTATGTCGGCGCGAAGCCGGTGTTTGTGGATATTGATCCGGTGACATTCAACATAGACCCGGCGCGCATCGAAGCTGCTATCACGCCGCGCACGAAAGCCATTTTGCCGGTGCATTTATTTGGGCTGATGGCCGATATGGAGGCGATTCAGGCTATCGCCGCCAGGCACGGTTTAGTCGTGATTGAAGATGCCTGCCAGTCGCACGGGGCGTCTCTGCATGGAAAGCGCGCCGGGGCGTGGGGCACGGGCACATTCTCGCTGTATCCTACCAAAAATATTACCTCGGCGGAAGGCGGCATGATCACCACAAATGACGCGCGCATCGCCGAGAACTGCCAGGTGATTCGTCAGCATGGGATGCGACGGCGGTATTATCACGATGAATTGGGTTTCAACTTCCGCATGACCGACATTCACGCTGCCATCGGCCTGGCGCAATTGCACAAGTTGGAGCAGTTCAACGCGGCGCGAGTCGCCAACGCGCGTTATCTCAACGCGAACCTGCGCGGGGTTGGCGTCCCGACGACACCTGCTGGCTACGTCCATGTTTTCCATCAATACACCATCCGCGTTCCCGACGGACAGCGCGATGCCCTGGCAGAACACCTGAAGGCCAATGGGATCGGCTTCGGCATCTATTATCCCGTGGCGATTCATCAACAGACGTATTACACACAGCAGTTGGGTTACAACCAGTATCTGCCAGAGGCCGAACGCGCTACCGAGGAAGTGTTGTCGTTGCCCGTGCATCCAGCGTTGTCTCCAACAGACCTGGAAGCGATTGTCGCCGCGGTCAACGGTTTTATGGAGGGGGCATGAGCAGAGAGTTGAAGGCCGCGGTGATCGGCGTCGGTGCGATGGGACGCAATCACGTACGCGTTTACACAGAGATCGCTCAGACCAAACTTGTCGGTGTGGCGGATGCCAACCCACAAACGGGGCAACAAGTCGCTGCCAAGTACGGCATTCCGGCCTACGCGGATTACCGCGAACTCTTGGAACGCGAAAAACCGGACGTGGTCACAGTCGCCGTTCCCACGTGCGATCACCGGGAAGTGGCACAAACGGCGATGGTGGCCGGCGCGGATGTGCTGGTGGAAAAGCCCATCGCCGCCACCGTGGAAGAGGCGCAGGCACTCATTGCGTGCGCGCAGACGTTGGGCCGCCGGCTGATGGTCGGCCATATCGTGCGCTTCAGCCCGGCGATCCAGGCGTTGAAGGAACACCTGGCGGCCGGTGAGCTGGGGAAAATCTTCCAGATTGTGTGCCGGCGTGTGGGGCCATTTCCGCCCCGCGTCCGCGACGTGGGTGTCGT
>JAIOAS010000036.1 GCA_019873725.1 Chloroflexota bacterium
CGAATCTGTATGGGAGATCGTGCGCGAGGGGCTAGACCTGGCCGTTTCGGAAAAAGGGACCGGACGGCGGGCGGATCTCCCCGAGCTGGGCATTAACATCGCCGGTAAAACAGGGACGGCTGAATACTGCGACGACATTGCCTTCAAAGCCGGGCGTTGCGATGTCGCCAAAGGGCAAACACTCCCCACCCACGCCTGGTTTGCGGCTTACGCGCCCTTTGAAGCGCCTGAAATCGTGGTACTTGTCTGGATCTACGACGGCGGTGAAGGGTCCACGCGGGCAGCGCCGGTGGCCCATGATATTTTGGACTTCTATTTCAGGCGTAAGCTGGGGCTGTTGGATCAACCGGAAGGCGAAACGCCTGCGGAGGCGGCGCCCTGAACGTTCGCCGGATTGTCGAACGTGGACTGCCCTGGCTCTGCATCGGGCTGTGCGGCGGCATCTGGGGCGCAGGTCTGGCGCGCACGCTGGCGCTGGAATGGCTTGATGCCTCGGCGGTTCGGGCGTTCTTCTTCAGTACGGGCGGTGCAGGGCTGCTGTGCGTCCTCGGCGCGGTGATGGCTGTAGCGGTCAGCCGTCAGCCATTAGCGATCAGCCATCAGCCATCAGCCGTCTGCCGTGATACGGCGCAGTGGAATCGAGCTAGCAGATGGCTGCCGCTGCTTCTCCCCGCTGTGGACGTGTTCAGTGGGACGTTTCAGCCCTGGCGTGGACCGGTGCTGTTGCTGGGCAGTCTGGCCTTGACGCTGCTCACAATGCGGCGGGAGGACCTTTCGCAGCGCGCAGGTCTCACGATTGCGGTTGCGCTGCCGCTGCTCGTCTACCTGCTCAATCTTTCCCCCTACGTCGGACGCGCCGACACGTTCGAGTTCCAGGTGACGGCATTGCGTCTGGGGATCGCCCACCCCACCGGCTACCCGCTATACGTGCTGCTGGGCAAACTCTTCACGCTGTTGCCGTTTGGGACATTGGCGTGGAAGGTCAACCTCACTTCTGCCGTCTGCGCTTCGGCAGCGGCAGGAGCCGTTTATCTGCTCATTCACCGGCTGACAAAATCCTCCATCTTTGGCGTACTGGCGGCATTGGCACTGGCGTGGTCTTCCACCGTATGGTCGCAAGCCGTCGTCGCCGAGGTCTACGCGCTGAATCTGCTTTTCGTCGCGGGCGCGCTGTGGCTTGTGCTGGATATCATTGAGGGCCGTTCAATGCCGCACACACTCTGGCGCGCGGCCTTGCTCATGGGTCTCTCTCTCACCAATCACATCACGATGGTGATGCTGATCCCCGCGTTGGGGCTGGCCTGCCTGCTGCGCTGGCCCCGGCTGCGGCTGAGCGATTGGCTCAAGGCGATGGGCCTCTTCGCACTGGGCCTGGCGGTCTATGCCTACATCCCGCTGCGCTGGCCCGCGCTCCACGAAAGGCAATGGATGAGCGTCGCCGAGTTCCTGGCCTACATTAGCGGGCGGCAGTTCGGCGGGGCGCTGCAACTGAGCCTGTTGCGCGATCCCACACGCTACGCCATCCTCTGGCGGCTGCTGCGCGAACCGTTCGGCGTGGCCGGGCTGGTCTTGGCGGCGGTCGGATGGGTATCGCTCGCCTTCAAGCAATGGCGGATCGCGCTGGTGAGCCTTGCCGCGTTCCTCCCCTACTGCTTCTACGGCCTGGTCTACGTGGTGCCCGATCTGGACGTCTTCCTCATCCCCACGCACCTGCTGCTGGCGCTGTGGATGGGGGTAGGCGTGGGACAAATGGCGAATGGCAAATGGCGAATCACGAATCACGAATCACGAATCATGAATCACGTGTTGGTTGCGCTGTTTGCGCTGTTGCCGCTCAGCCTGTTGTGGGAAAATCTGCCGGCGCAAAACACGCGCGCGGTGGGACAGGCGGACGAAGCCTGGGGGCGGTATGTGCTGGCGCTGCCGCTGGCCCCCAATGCCGCCATCCTGGCCGACAGTGAGAAATTTCCGCCGCTCTACTACCTGCAACAGGCCGAGGGTCTGCGCCCCGATCTGGACCTGGTCATGCGCTTCGATGAGGCCGGTTACTTTGAGGAGTTGCACACGCGGCTCGCTGCCGGACAGCGCGTCTACCTGGCACGTTACCTGCCGGGGATGGACGCCTACGGCTTAAGCGCCGTGGGGCCGCTGGTAGAGGTCGCGCCGCCCGCCGCATCGCAACCCGCGACTACGGCGCAGGCCGTCTTCGATGCAACCCTGGCCTTAATCACCCACCGGCTCGAAGCCGACCCGGAAGGTCGCCGGATGCACCATCTCACGCTGACGTGGGAAACAACCGCGCTCGTGGCGCAAGACCTGACCGTACACCTGCGCTTGCGCACCTCCGATGGCGCGGTCATCTGGAGTGACGGCGGGCAGCGCCCGGTCAACGGCTACTCAACTACACAAGCATGGCAAGTCGGGCAGCGCATCAACGACTACTACGCACTGGTCTGGCCCGCCTGGTTGCCCGGTGGCGATTATCGCCTGGAGATGGCCCTCGCGCCTCGCTTCAGCGCCGACCTGCTCGCGCCGGGCTGGGTCGCGCTGGACAATCTGACACTCGCCTGGGCCGACGCGCCACGCGGCGCTATCCAACCTGCGCTGTTCGGTGGGCCACTTGCGCGCGGTACGCTTTGGCTGGAAGGGCATGACCTGCCCGGCGAAGCTGCGGCGGAGAGTGCATTGACCTTCACGCTCACCTGGCTGCGCACCGGCGACCTGCCGGAAGACGCCCGGCTGCAGTTCACCTGGACGCCACTAGACAACGCCCAGGGGGAGCCTCCTATGACGCCGGCATCCCTTTCACCGAACCTCTGGCCGGAAAACCGGCGGGTGCAATCACGCTATACAATCGCGGCGCCTGCGCAGCCCGGGCGCTATCGTCTGTGGGTAGGATGGAACGCGGCGGGCGAACCGCTTCCCGCGCGCTGTGGCTGGCTGATGCGCCCAGGCATTCACTGCGCGGCAGGCGACATCACCGTAGGGCCTTCGACAGCAGGGTTGGCGAACTTCAGCGGGCAAGTGCTGCTGGTCGATGCTGCGCTCGACGCCGCCAATCCCGCGCCCGGCGCGCCACTCCTGCTCACGCTGCGCTGGCGGGCGTTGCGTGCGCTGACCGAGAATTACACCGTGTTCGCGCAAATCATCGGCCCGGAAGGCAAGCTCTACGGGCAAGTGGATAGCTGGCCCGTCTACGGCACCCGTCCTACCGGTGGATGGCGCAGTGGAGAAGAGCTCGACGACCCATACCGGTTGACACTCGCATCGGACGCGCCGCCCGGCGAATATCAGGTCATCGTGGGATGGTATCTCCTGGGAACGATGGAGCGGCTCGCCGTGCTGGATACAAGCGGGCAGGCCGTGGGGGATTACTATGTGGTGGGGCGGTTCACGGTAGGCGAATAGCAAATGGCGAATGGCAAATGGCGAATAGCGAATGGCGAATAGCGAATGGCAGGCGATGGGAATGGGCGGCGCTGGTCGCCATCCTCCTCGCGGCGGCGTTCCTGCGCCTCTATCGCCTCGACGCGCTTCCGCCCGGGCTGACCCACGACGAGGCCGGGCACGTCCACGACGCAACGGCCATCGTGGGCGGCGCGCGGCCCATCTACCAGACGGTAGGTTACGGCCGCGAACCCCTCTACGATTACCTGGGGGCCGGGTTGATCGCCTTGGGCATCCCGGCGGTGACGGCGCTCCGGCTGCTCTCGGCCTCGTGTGGCTTGCTCACGCTGCTGCTCACGTTCGTCTGGGTGCGTCAGGCCTTCGACGGCCCCACCGCGCTGCTGGCTACAGCCCTGCAAGCCGTCTCGTTCTGGTCGCTGGCGGTGAGCCGGCAGGCGCTACGCTCCAGCTTGCTGCTGGCGTTGTTTACCGCCGCGCTGTACCTGTTCTGGCGCGCTATAGTTTGTCCCTCACCCTCCTTGCTTCGAGGGGATCGTCAGATCCCCGTTCCAGCAAAGCGCGGATCTGGCGTTCCGCTTCAAGCACAGGTTGAGACTAACACACTCGCCTCACACTCGCTTCGAGGGGATCGCCAGATCCCCGTCCCAGCAAAGCGCGGATCTGGCGATCCGCTTGAAGCACAGATTGAGACTAACACACTCGCCTCACACTCGCTTCGAGGGGATCGCCAGATCCCCGTCCCCGCAAAGCGCGGATCTGGCGATCCGCTTGAAGCACAGGTTGAGACTAACACACTCGCCTCACACTTGCTTCGAGGGGATCAACAAAGCCCCGTTCCAGCAGAGTACGGCTCTGGCGATCCGCTTCAAGCACAGGTTGAGACTGACACACTCGCCTCACACTCGCTTCGAGGGGATCGCCAGATCCCCGTTCCAGCAAAGCGCGGATCTGGCGATCCGTTTCAAGCATGGGGCGCGTGGGCTTTGGCGCTGTTTGCTGTGCTCCTCGGCGCGACGCTGTACACCTACATCCCGGCGCGGGTGTTATGGCTGCTGTTCCCCGCGTTTCTAGCGTATCTGGCGCTCTATCACCACGCAGTCTTCCGCCGGATCGCGGTACCGGCGCTCATTGCGATTGGCGTCGGCCTGCTATTGTCCGCGCCGCTGTTTCTCTACTTGCGCGCCAATCCGGGCCTCGAACAGCGGTTGGGGATGCTCGATGAACCATTGCGGGCGCTCGCTGCGGGCGACGCGTCAGTGGTGCTCAAGCGCGCCGCGAGTTGCATAGCGGCATTCGTCGTGCCGGGGCAGGGTGACGACTTCCTGGCCTACAACACACCGGGCCGCCCGTTCCTCGACCCGATCACGAGCGTGTTGTTTCTCGCCGGGGTGGTGATCTGCCTGCTCCGCCTGCGCCAACCCGGCTGTGCGATGACGCTGCTGTGGTTCGCCGTCAGCATCTCGCCGTCGCTGGTCACGGGCGCGGCTGCCAGCACGACGCGCAGCATCACGGCGCTGCCGCCAACGTTTCTCTTCCCGGCCATCGCCGCCGTGACGGGCGCGCGTTGGATTGCGTCGCTACGTCCAACAGGGAGCTGGCGATCCCCTCGAAGCAGAAAAGATGAATTGCAAACAACGTGGGGGCAGTACACCGGACCAATCGCCGTGAGCGCATTGGCGGCGTTCGTTTCGATCAGCGGTGTATGGGCAGTACGCGATTATGCGGCGTGGGCCAACACGCCAGAGGTGCGTGCCGCCTACATGCACACCCTGGTAGAAACCGCCAACTACCTCGATACCGCACCCGAATCCGGCCTTGTCGCCCTGTCGACCGCCCTACCCCACGCGCCGCACGACCCCTACGTCTTCGAGGCCAGCCTGCGTCGTGCGGACCTATCCACGCGCTGGTTCAACGGCCAACGGGCGCTGATCCTGCCCGCAGCATCGACGGCGCGCCTCATCGTACCGGCTGTGGCGACGCTCGCCCCATACTTCGCCGATCTGCCCGGACTGGCTTTCCGCGAGCGCGTTTCGATGCGGCCCGACGACCTCAACCCTTACTTCGATGTTTACGACTGGAGACCGCAGGTCACACGCCGGGCGCTGCTCGACCGCGCCCAGGGCACACTGCTCGATATGGCCCTGCCGGTCGATCTGGATGGCGCGCTATCGTTGCGCGGTTACGCTCTGCGCACACCGGTCGTTGCGCCGGGTGGGATGGTTGAGCTCATCACCTTCTGGGAAGTCGCCAATCCCGCGCGCGTGCAACCCCAAGATTTGTCGAACGCCGAGCAGGAACTGGTGTTTTTCACGCACGCGCTCGATGCGGCGGGGGTGATCGCCGGGCAGGATGACCGGCTGGACGGCCCGGCCTGGAGCTGGCAAACCGGCGATATGGTGGCGCAAATCCACCGCTTTGCGTTGTCCGGCGATGTGACACCTGGGATGCTTGAGCTGGTCATCGGCGTATACCGGCGCGCCGACATGACGCGCCTGGCGGTGCGCGTCGATGGGACTGCGGTGGGCGATCTGATCCGATTGTCACCGCTAGAGGTGCGCGCGCCGTGAACGTCTCGTTCGAGATGAACCGCTCGAGCCGATTTCATATGGTTCGGGAGAACAATCAGGTAATCAAAGCAAAGAATCCCCCCTTTAATTCCCCCCAGAGGGGGGAAGACAATATGCCAGGCCAACATCTCCCCCCCCCTCTGGGGAGGACTAAAGGGGGGGGGGGACTTTTCATCTTGTCCCAATTCACAAATCGGAGTAGAATGGCGGCGTGATGACAAAGAGCGACAAAGCAAAATCCCGCTTCCCCCTGAACCCGGCCCGGCGGCTGCGGCGGTATGCACTCCCCGCCCTGGCGCTGGCAGGGCTGTGCGCCGCTTTCTTCTGGGACGCGCTGTGGCTGCCAGAGGGCTACGCGCTCGGTGGTAACGACTTGACCAACATGTTCGTCCCCTGGCTGCATTTCGTGAAAACATCGATACAGCAAGGACGACTGCCGCTGTGGAACCCCACCCTGTTCTCCGGCACACCCTTCGTCGCCAACCCGCAACCCGCGCTGTTTTATCTTCCCACCTGGCTGGCGTTGTTGATGTCGCCCACCCGCGCGCTGGCGTTGAGCCTCGTATTTCACGTCTGGCTGGCTGGCATAGGGATGTACATCTGGCTGCGGTCCGAAGCCGCCTCCGAGGCCGGGGCGTTCCTGGGCGCGGTGGTGTTTGCCTTCAGCGGGTACACGTTCACCCGTATCCAGGCCGGGCATGTGGGGCTGTTCAACACGGGCGCATGGTTGCCGCTGATTTTGTGGGTGGGGAAGCGCGCTCTGGAACGCCGCTCGTGGCGTTGGGCGATCCTCGGCGGCGCGCCGGTGGGAATGGCGTTTCTGGCGGGCCACACCGCTACTTTCATCTACGTTGGGCTGGCGCTGGCGCTCTATCTGACGTTCTGCGCCTGGCGTTCCGCGCTCGACCTGCGGGCGATGCTGAAAATTCTGCTACCAACGCTGATCCTGATGACCGTCGTCGGGCTGGGGTTGGGCGCGGTACAACTGCTTCCCCTCGCCGAGTTGACCCTGCACTCCAACCGCCAATCGGTAGATTACGCCTTCGCCGCCCGCTTCTCGTGGCCGCCGGGCTACATGCTGACGCTCCTCATCCCCAACTTCTTCGGCGAGTCGACGCGCACCGGCTACTGGGGCGACGGCGTCTACGAAGAGGTCATCTTCTACGTTGGCCTGCTGCCGCTGCTGCTGGCGGCGCTGGGCGCGCGGACGCGCCATCGCCTGACGCCGTTTCTGGTCGCGCTGGGCCTGGGCGCGCTGCTGTTGGCGCTGGGACAATACGGCGTGCTGCATCCGCTGTTCTATCGCTTCGTGCCGCTGTTCCGCATCATGCGGGCGCCGGCGCGGGCCGGGTTTCTGTTCACGCTGGCGGCCGCCGCTCTGGCCGGGCTGACGTTGACGGCGCTGCACACCCCTGATGAGCGCGCGCGGCTCCTCGGTCCGCTGAAGTGGGGGTGGGTATGGCCGGTTGTGGGCGGGGCGCTGCTGCTGGCAATGGCCGGTTTCGCTGCCTTCGCCTGGGGGCGTGAGTCCAACCCGGCGGCGGGACGGCTGTGGCATACGGCCAACCAGATCGTGCTATTCATGCTGTTGCTCGTCCCGGCGACGGCATGGTTGCGTCACGCTGCTACGCCCGGCAAATCCCTGCTGGTGGGCGCGGCAATTGCCCTGGCGCTGCTGGATTTGTGGACGTTCGGCGGCAGCATCGTCACCGTGAAGAGCGCACCGGAGAATGCCTACTGGCGCATTGTAGCACAGGCCATTCCAGACCGGCAGGCGGCGAGAGTGCTGCCCTGGAACCTGGGCGACTTCGACCAAAACGGCGGGATGCCCTACGGCCTGCGCAGCATCACCGGCTACGATCCGCTGATGCTCGCACGCTATCAGACCTTCATCCACTCGCGCAACGATCCCACCGCGCGCACCTTCGATCTGCTGAACGCCGGTTATCTGGTGACAACGGCCCAACAGGCGTTCCCGGACACGCCCGAATCTCCCCGCTTGCTGCACGAGGAATCCGGCGTGTGGATTTACGAACGGCCTTCGGCCCTCCCCCGCGCCTGGGTGACGACGCAGACGGAAGTGCTGGACGACGCCCGCATCCTCACCCGCATCCACGAGGCAGACTTCGATCCCCGCACGACGGCGTTGGTGGAGACACCAACCCCATGCGCCAGCAACGGCGAGCCGGGACAGGCGGAGGTCATCCGCGACGACGGCAACCGCCTCGAAGCGCGCGTGCAGGGTGGCGGGGGGCTGCTCCTCTTCAGCGAGGTGGACTATCCGGGCTGGCGCGCCTTCGTCGATGGGAACGCCGTTCCCTTGCTGCGCGCCGATTACGTGCTGCGCGCGCTCTGCGTCCCCGCTGGCGACCACGAGGTCACGCTGGTCTACGATCCACCGCTGTTGAAAATCGGCGCCCTCATCAGCGGCTTGACGATGCTGCTGCTCACCGGGCTGACCCTGGCGGAGGCGCACAAATCACGGATTCGCCGGACCCCGCGCCAGGACCGATGAACAAACCGTTTGAGGGTCTTATGCACGCTCCAGACGACGCCAAACCTGCTCCCCGCCTCAGCCGGTGGGAATGGGGCGCGCTGGTCGTTATCCTGCTCGTCGCGGCGTTCCTGCGCTTCTACCACCTCGACGCCGTGCCGCCCGGCCTCACCCACGACGAAGCCGATTTCGTCTACGACGCCGTCACGGTTTACAACGGCGCGCGCCCGCTCTACATCGCCAAAGTCGGCTATCAAGCCGAGCCGTTCATGCACTATGCCAGCGCATTGGTGATGACTTTGGCCGGGCCAAACCACCTGGCGGTGCGACTGACCTCGGCGCTATTCGGGATGCTGCTGGTAGGATTGGTCTTTGCGTGGACGCGCATGACGTTTGGCCCGCCGGTCGCGCTGGCCACGGCAGCTTTCCTGACCGTGGGCTACTGGGCCGTGGCAACCAGCCGCTTTGCGATCCGCGCCGAACCGACGGCCAGCCTCGCCACCCTCGCGGCGATCTTTTTCTGGCTCGGCATGGAACTGCCCGGCGCGCCTATCGCCCGGCAGAAGTGGTGGAATGCCGTCTGGTGGATCGGCTTTGCGCTGGCGACGGCGGCATCGATCTACGTCTACGAAGCGCCGCGCGTGACCTGGGCGGTCTACCCTGCATTTGGCACGCTCCTGGCGATCACGCAGCCGCATCTGCTCCGCCGTCACGGCTGGAAATTGGCGCTGGCGCTGGTCGTCGCCGGCCTGCTGGCGCTGCCGCTGCTGACGCATCCCATGGCCTGGAACCGGGTAGGCCATTTGACCGGCCCGTTAGAGGCAGCCCGCAGCGGATCGTTTGGGCCGTTGTTGAAAAACGTTCTCGCCGTGTTGGGGATGTTCAACATTCGGGGCGATCCCTTTATCACCTACAACATATCCGGTCGACCCGTGTTTGACCTGCTCACAGGGGCGCTTTTTGTCATTGGGGTTGCGCTCTGCCTGTGGCGCTGGCGACGACCGGCAGCCGGGTTCAGCGTGGTGTGGCTGCTCATCGGCGCTGCGCCAGCCATGTTGAGCGAATTGCACAGCGCAACCCTGCGCGCCATCGTGGCCCAGCCCGCCGCCTACATCTTCCCCGGTGTAGCGCTGGCCGAAGCGACTGCCTGGATCATCCGGCGACGCCCAACCTGGGCGCGCGCGCTGCTGCCGGTGACGCTGGCCGTGGCGCTCGTTGGGGGCGGCGCGCTGACCTATCACGAGTATTTCGTCCGCTGGGGACAATCACCGGAGGTACGCGGAACCTACTTCAATGATCTGTACCAGGCGTTGACCTACATCGACGCTCACCCTGTGGACCGGCCCACCGTCATCTCGGTCGCTTTCCCCACCCTGCCGCACGATCCATACGTGGCCTGGGTGATGCCGCACCAGAATCCGCCCGATCTGCGCTGGGTCGATGGACGCAGGGCGCTCGTGCTGCCATCCGGATCGGCAGCGCGGCTGGTGACGCTGTCACGCGCGCCGCTGGCACCGCCCTTTGCGCAGGCGTTGGCCGGCGCGCAGACGGCGCACGTCCCACTCGAGGGAACCGGCAACGCCTTCGACGTCTACGATTGGAATCCGGCGGCGACACTGGATGCGCTGTACCCGGCTCAAACCACGACAACCGCAGACGGCCTGAGCCTGCCGGTCAATTTCGGCGGTGCGGCGGAATTGTTAGGCTACACGGTCGAGCCGGAACCAATCGCTGCCGGTCAAACGCTGACGGTAACGACGGCCTGGCGCGTCATCGATCCGGCACCGCTTGGACCGGTGCCGCCTGAATATTACGGCTACGACGCCGCCATCTTTGTCCAACTGCTCGATGCGAACCGACAAGTCGGAGCGCAGGAGGACCGGCTCGATGCGCCGGCGTGGGATTGGCGGCCCGGGGAGGTCTTCATCCAGATGCACGTGCTCACATTGGGGGTCGATCTGGCAGCCGGACAGTACGATCTGGCGCTGGGGTTGTACGCGCGCCCGGCCATCCGCCGCCTGCCGGTGCGGGTCGATGGGGTGGAACAGGGCGACGCAGTGATGCTCGCAACGGTAGAAGTCAACAGCCGGTAAAAGCGTTAGCGCCCTTGCACAGCAATCGGGCCGAGGAGCACCCGCTCGTCGAGGTAGTGGCCGTCGGGCGCAACTACCGGCAAACGCCCCGTCTCTGAATGAAACAGCCCCACCTGCAACGGATAACTGCCGGGCGGCGTATCCGGGAGCAGGGTGATCTGTCGGGTAACCGTCACCACGCTGCCGGGCGTCCAGGCCACGCCGCCGCCATCGTGACTGCCCCAGACGCGATAGTCAGCATCCAAAACCTGGGCGAAGATCGCATAGTCGTGACGCGGTTCGGCGAGGACTTGCCAGTACAGCGTCGCCGTGAGCGTTTCTCCCCCCGCCAGGCTGCGCGGTTCGAGCGTGTAGCCCACAAAGGCAATCTCATTGGCGAAATTCGCAAAGTGCGCGTTCGGCCACTCGCCGGGCAGAGCCGCGATTTCCACCGTACCGGCCTCAAGGCCCTGATCCGGGAATGCAGTTTCGCCGACAAGCAACGGCAAGCGGCCCCACTCCTGCTCATACAGGCCCAACCGCACCGTCGCGCGGTTCGGGGTGTAGGTCGATTCAGGCACATCGAGCCGGTACGTGTCCACGAACGCGCGACCGGCACGCCAGGATGTGGTTGGAGCGCGCCCCAGGCCCGGCCAGGTATCGCGCTGCGTCACCACGGCGCCGATCTCATCGATCAGGTGGATGTAGACGGCATACGGGCGCGCGGTACGTTGCAACGGTTCCCACGTCACCTGCACCCACAGTGGCTCGCCGGGGTGGACCTGCGCCGGGCCGGTCTTTACGGCCAGCACGCGGGCGACATCGCCAAAGCGCGCGATGGGCGCATCTCCTGTCGATGAAGCGACGGCCACACGCGCCGGATAACGCACAGCGGGCCAAAGGTATCCGCCCAGCGCGATGCCGGACAAAAGCGCCATCAACGCCAGCACGAGCACAGCCGTTCGCGCCGGCGTGCGCAGCCAGCCGCACAGCCCCCCAACGACGATAAGCGCAAAAGCCGGCAACGCCGGGAACAAAAAGCGGCCCATCGCCCCGGCGGGTTGGATGAGCATGTAGTACAACACAACGATGATGTAGAGAGCAACGGTCACAATCAACAAAAGCGCAATTGCAGCAGGGAGCCGGCGTCGTCCGGGCCACACATAGCCGAGCACACTGACGGCGCAAAGAACCAGAACGGCGGTGTATACGCCCTGGGGCAGCGGGATTTGCCCGTAGCCGAAGCGCCCCCACAGGCTGGCCCACAGGTACGGAAGTCCCTGCCCGATCGCCCACCAGTTGTCGCGGGCCGAACGTCCGGCCCACAGTTCGTTGACCACGCGCATGCCGGTCGGGTCGCCGTACAACACCCAGTTGCGGACGAACCACCACCCGGCCAGCGCCAGGGCGATGCCGCCCACCACCAGCAGGCCGAGCGCCCAACGTCGCACCCACGCCAGATGGCCGGGAAAGCTGCGTCTCCTCTGCCACGCTTCCCACAACAGCGCCAGCGCGATCAACACCCCGGCCGCAGCCAGGTGCAACTTGGCCAACAACGCACACCCGTAAGCCAGACCAAGCCAAATCAGCGGGCGGCGCTCTGCGCCGTCCTGTACGATGCGCACGCAAAGGAGCAGCACAGTCGCACTGCATGCAGCCGCGATGACGTCGTTGTTGATAGCCGCGCTGGTATAGATGAACTGTGGATTGAGCGCCACCACCGCCGCACCGCCCAACGCCAACCAGGGTACGTCCGGCCACACCCGCCGCCCGATCTGGTAGGTCAAGAATACGGTGAGCGCACCCAACAGCACATTGACCCAGCGCGGGATCATCGCCGCCAGAAAGCCTTCACGGAAGGGAAAGCGTTCGGCTTCACCGTGCCAGTACTGGAGTTTGTTGTCCACGCCCACTTCCCAGTTGCGGTAGCCCCAAAAGAGATTGAGGGGATGGTCATACGTGCTGGTGTGAGGTGAGGGGACCCACACGCTTGCCAGGGCTGCCAGCACATAATAGAGGGGCGGATGGTGACTTTGCGAGCGCACCTCCTCCTGGCCCTGGATGGGCAACGTGCGCTCGGTAACCAGTTTGCGGACGTAGCGGTAATGGCGAATTTCATCCGGAGCCTCGAAAAGCGGATTGATGAGGCTCACTGCCGCCGCCAACATCACAAAAACGAGCATCAAGCCCGCGAAGATGCGCTCAGGCCTCATCATTCGCTTCTCGTTTCCACAACCCGGTGAGACCTTCAGCCAGATAAATCGCCAGGCCGATCAGGCCGACCGCCAACGTCACGGCGTACACCGACAACGTCATCGCAGCGGCGACGGCGTCCGGCACGCCAACAGAGCCGAACAGCGGCTGCGCCACCCAATCCCGCGCGCCCAGGCCGCCCACAGAGATCGGCACGAGCAACGTCAGCGAGAGCAGCGGCACAAACACAAAGTAGAAGCCAGGCGGGACATCGATGCCCACGGCAAGCCCGCACAGCCAGTAGATGGCGATATTGACCAGGTTGAACACTGTGGAAAGCGCCAATGCCAGCCAGATCGCCCGGGCGCCCGAACCGGAGACGGCGGCGTAGATGTCCGCCAGTTTGCCCTGCCCGGCAAGTGAGAGCGCCTGCGGCAACCGGGCAGTCATGCGCCGCAGCAGTCGCCCTTCCAACAAAAGCACGCCGCCAAGCAGCCCCCCCACCGCGACAATCACAAACATCCACACCAGCCAGGGCGCTAATCCGTGCGTGAACGGCAGCACAGCCAGTCCTAATGCCATCAGGGAGAGGATGCCCGTGAGCCGGTCGACGATAACAGTGCCCACAGCGGCAGACCGGCGGTTCTGTTGCGCCAGTTCGACGACGCGCACCACATCACCGCCGAAACCGGAAGGAAGCACGGTGTTGAAGAAATTGCCGACGAGGTAGAGTTTGAGTAGCACTTTTAACGGCGGAGTCACACCCAGGCCGTGAAGCAACGCCTGCCAGCGAAAGACGCGGATCACGATCCCCAGCAGAAAAAGCAGGCACGCCGACCCCAGATAACCAGGGTCGGCGTCCTCTAGCACTCTGACAATATCTGCGCCCCCGACTTCGCGGAGCAGCAAAACCAACGCCGTCACACTCAGGGCGACACGGAACAGATTCGCCCAGAGACGGCGAGACCTCACTGTTGCGCCTCTGGACAGAAGGGATCATAGCGGAAGTAGTCGACCAGCAACTCCTGTGGTGTCACTTCCCAGTTCCCGGCGATCAATCCGATTTTGCTGTGTGGCATGCCAGGGCCGAGATCATAACGCACCATCCAGACGCCGTTCACATAGCCATCGACACGACCATTACGCACTACCACCTTTATAATATTGTAAGCCGGGTTGCTGTTGATGTTGTAGAACTGATAGCCGTCATTTTCCCAGTCAATCAGGCGATACTCAACATTCGTTTGATAATCCTGATAGACCGTGCGGTAGCGAATATTGTTGTTCCCAGGGTAGGCATAATAAGGATAATGAATGACCGCCCGGTTGCGATTATCGTTAATCTGGAACGTGTAGAGATCGGTGAAGTTTTCATTAGCGCCGAAGACAATTCCCCAGTGCGCCCACCAGATGATCCCGCTTCCCGTATGACTGACGAAGCGTGCGCGCGCCTCGATACAATAGTTAGCGGGGAGAGGTTTCAGAGCATCAGGCAGTGGAGCAGCTACGGCCGGCCAGACCCACCAGGTATCCACGTCCCCGCCGGCGTGACGGGTCAAGGGGATATAGAAGCGGTAGTGGCTGTCCTGATAGTTGATATAGGATACAGTCTCCCAACCAGGCCAATTCGGATCCCAGAAATTGTACCGCTGATCTTCGCCGGTATGCCAGCCCGAAGCCGGATCGGAAAACTCGTCATAGTAGATGCGGCTGACAGAAGCCGATACCGTCTGACTCCATTCTCCTGCGCCATAGGCGTTAAAACCCCGTACCCGATAATAGTACAGGCCATTAGGCTTATTCATGAAGTTGTAGGCATAGGTGGAACCGGATAACGTATAAGGCGTCGAAGTACTGAAACTGGCATCCAACGACTCATACAACACATAACTGGTGGGGGTTGTCATAGCCGGATGAGCGCCATAAGTCCAACTCACCGTGTAATTGCCACCCAGATCCGGTGTAGTGATACTGATAGCCGGAGCATACGGTACCGGAGGCCAGCGGCGCACGACCAGCGGCAAATAGACATAAGTAGGACCGGCAACAGTGAGGGTAACAGTATCCGAAACGCTATGGTCGCCATAATAAGCCCACACCGTATTGAGGATTCTGCGTCCCGAGAGAAGTGTGGAACCTAACCTGGCCTGGAACGTCAACGTTACACCGGTCTGTGCTGTGATTGGCGCAGTATAGGTGATCACATTCTGCCGCCCATCACAAACAGGACTTATCCCTTCTGGCTCGACATACTCGTTGCCGCAGGCAATCGTCAACTCCGGGACCAACTGATCGGTGACGGTGATGCCGAAAGTGACAGTGCTGATATTGCGCAACGTGATAGCAAAAGTCACCAAGTCATTCGCGTAGACCGAAGCCGGAGTAAAGTTCTTCGTGACTTGTAAGGCATCGGGTAATATGATCGTGTCAATGGCGTGAGTTAAGTCTGGATTATCGCTTCCGATGCCTTCCAATGATTCCATTTGTACGAACGCGCCGGGATCAGGCAATGCTGCTGCTTGCGCCTGCCCTGAAACCGACCGTAAATAGGGACTCCACATACCAAGTAACGTCAATCCTACCACCACAGCTACAGCAACCAAGGCCACCCTTGAAACCAACCATCGTCTCTGCCTGTCCATATAACGTGACTTTTCTCCTCCTGGATTTCCAAAATGCATCTGCGGGAACAGTCATTGTGATGACTGTTCCCGCAGATCTATCACCACATTACCGATCGGTTACACGGAAATTGTCGAAGTGCGACTGCACCGGCGTGCGATCCCAAGAACCTGTCACCAGGCCGACATGGGGGCTGCCGGAGAATGTAGCAGAGAACGTTCCTACATAGCTATTATTAAAATAGACATTGATGTAGTTGCCACGCATCTCTACCCGGGCTGTGTTCGTCTTGTCATAACCGGTCAGCAATCCAGGACACTTCTGCCAGTTCAGCAGAATTGGATTGCGTTCCAGCCAGGCCACAGGCACATACGGATTAAATCCCTGCGCGTAGGTGTAGTTGAGGTAACGGCTAATCGAACACTGCCCTTCAAAGTTCCATTCCACAATGTAGGGTGTTTCGAAATAGCCAGTCCCTCCACTCGTCCGCACACCGTAGAAGATGATCCCTGCTTTACCGGCATAAGGTTCCATCTCTTGGTCTACCGCTTTGACAAACTTATGCTGGACCTCTACATCATACGTATTATCGGTATGCGTATACGGTGCAGGGAGGATGCCCATACGCCGGTTGTTGAGGCCATCTTTATTGAGCAAGATCTTCATCCGATAGGTACCATTATCATACGCGGCATCCAACACCCCACGGCCATCCACAGTGAAGACTTGCCGCGGCCACCCGCTGGCCAGATTGGAGAAATCATCAAAGAAACCCTTCGGCTTGACCACAACCGTCAGCACGTTGCTCCACGGACCGGCGCCATACGCATTGTTGCCGCGCACGCGGTAGTAGTAGGTGCCCACGGCTTTGTTCGTATACGACCGGGGAGATGTTGCGGCAGCGTTGAACAACAAATTTGTGAAGTCAGCATCGGTCGCTTCCTGAAGCGTATACGTGACCGGCTTGAACGGGTCGGTGTCGGGGCTGTAGGTCCAACTGAGTTGGTAGTTACCGTAGGTGTCGTTGCTGGGCAAAGCAAGCGTTGGTGCATACGGCAAAGGCGGATAGCGCCTCACAACAATCGGCAAGTAGACGTAACGGGTGCCGTTACGGATCGTTACCGTGATAACGTCGTTTTTGGTTGCATCATAACCGCCGCTGATCCCTCTGGCGCGCACTTCAATCGTGTATTGCGCGTCATCCTCGGTCGGCAACGTCCAGGCGTAGGTCCAGTTCCACCAATCGCCGGTGGGATCGGCGGTAATCGTTGTGGCCTGTTGCCAGTTATCCGGTTGCACCGCACCCACTTTTTTGATGTTTACTTCTACCGTCGGCGCAATAGCGGCAGCCAACGGCGCAACCGACGGCACTATCGGTTCGGCATCCAAAGGCTGGAACAACACGCCGCTGGCATTCACCGTAACCGACTGCGGCGCGCTCCAGCGGCTTTCATACTCGGTGGTGCGCGTCTTGGCGCGGTAGTAGTAGGTCGCGCCACGTGGTTGATTTTCGATATATTTGGACGTCGCCCCGGTCACTGTGTACTGATTGCTGATCTGCGAGAAATAAGGATCGGTCGATTCCTGCAGGATATAGGCGATCGCGTTGGGAACCGGCGTCCACGACACCATGTACCAATCGTTACTTCCCCCACCGTTGGAGATAGGATTGAGCACCGGCGGCTCGGGAAAAGCAGGATGATCGCCATTCCACGTGCGCCCCTTGACGGTAAACGTGCCCCGGCTGGTGATCAACTGGTTGTTCCACGGTTCGTTGATCTGCGCGCTGGGGTAGTCTTCCACCGTCACCGTCACAAAGCGCGTGAAGGCCAGTCCGCCCTCCGTAATGGTCGCCGTATTGGTGATGATGTCGCCGGGCAAGACGGTCGTCGCCACTGTGGCCTGGAATGACAGCGTCACTGTAGCGCCGGGCGCGATGGGGAAAACCTCAAATTGCACACCGCTCCCAGAAGGAATGCGAATGCCAGCATCCTCGGGTATGACACGAGCGCTAAAACTCACATAGGTTAACTCAGGAGCCAAGGGGTCAAGAACGTCAATAGAGGTTGTCGTAGTGATGGCGTCATTTTTCAGCACGATGGAATAGGCTATGGTTCCGCCAGCGCCCACCTTTCGGGGGGTTGCATCCTTGTAGGATGTACCAAGCAGCAACGTGCCCTGCGCGCTCGCGCTTCTGGGAGCACCTATTAACCAGACCAATCCCATCAGGATGGCCCCGGCAAGTGTCAGCAGAACCAACACGTGCCTCTTCTTCGCATACCACTGATTCATGTCAAACTCCTTTCGATTTGTCTTTGCATTTCTGGCAAGGAAATCGCCGTGCGAGAACGTCTCGACACGGCTCAAGGCACCATAGACAGAAAGCACAGCATCATATATACCATAGGTAACGCAATCCGCAACCTTCTGTTGATTACCCATATCTCACCGCAGAGCACGCTGAGGCCGCAGAAAGATATGAAAAAGGCTTTCTCTGCGGGCTTTGCGACCTCTGCGGTGAATAAACCCGCATGCATGGTGCAACATGTGGGTAATCACCAGGCGACCTTGCTAAAATTCATATTTTACCACAGAGCACGCTGAAGTCGTGGAGGGAGGCTAAAGAACTTGCGCCGGTGTGATTTGGTTGTACAGATTGTGCTCCGATTGCGTTGCCACCTCAAGGTAATTGTCCGTCAGCCCGCGCCAATAACCACCCTCGTCCTGCTGTTCCCACAACACAGGCAGCATCTGGCCGATGAATCTACGACGATATTCCGCCGCCAATTGTTCCCCTAACGCGCGCATCCGTGCAGCGCGTGCAGCCCGTGTCGCCGCAGGGACGGCACCCGGTAGGCGAATGGCGGGCGTTCCCGCACGTTCAGAATAGGGGAAGACATGCAAACGGGCGAACGCCATGCGCGCCACGAAATCCAGGCTCGCGGCGAAATCTGCCTCGGTTTCGCCGGGGAAGCCCACAATCACGTCGGTGGTGATGGCGATATCGGGCGAGATGGCGCGCGCAGCAGCCACCAATGCCGCGAACTGCGCGGTATTCGTACGGCGGCCCATTCGCTTAAGCACGGCATCCGAACCGGATTGCAGAGGCAGATGCAATTGGCGGCACAGGCGCGGATTTACCCACTGGCGCAGCAGCACCTCATCCACATCCCAGGGTTCGACAGAAGAAAGGCGCAGGCGTGGCACAGCGGTCATCTGCAATATGGCTTCGACCAACATCGCCAAACCGTGGTCCAGCCCCAGATCGTGACCGTAAGCGCCCAGGCTGACACCGGTGAGCACGATTTCCTGCGCGCCCTGCTCGACCAGATCACGGGCCGCCCGCACCGCATCGTCGAATGGTCGGCTGCGCGCCGGCCCGCGCAGCAGCCGTGTGATGCAGTAGGTGCAGGCGTGATCGCAGCCATCTTGCACGGCAAGGAACGCGCGCGTGTGTCCCCAACGGCCCGGCGCCCAGGCAGCGGGCGCGGCCTCTATGCCGGTGATAATCTCCACCGCGCGAGCTTTGTCAGCATTGGGGATAATCCACATCACGCCGGGGAGTGTAGCGGCGAGTGCGGCATCTGCGGTGGCCCAGCAGCCGACGACAGCCAGGCGTGCCTGCGGACTGAGACGGTGGAGCGTATGCAGTCGGTGACGGCTCTTGCGCGATGCCTGTGCCGTGACCGCACACGAATTCAGCACAATCACGTCCGCAGCTTCGGGCGCCGTGACAACCTCACATCCAGCGCCGGCAAAATGCTGCGCCAGGGTCTCGGTCTCCGCTGTGTTCAGGCGGCATCCCAGGGATTCCAGGTAGACTTGCATCAACGCGGATTGCGAAAGGCGATCCCGGCGGCTTTCAAACGGGAACGGATCTCGTCGAGGATATACTCGGTCTCTTCCTCGTCATCTTCGGTGACGGCAATGATACCCGTGTAGGCATCGGCGAGAATATCACCTTCCAGTTGATAATCACGTTCAAATGCATACAGCGTCTCCCACACGCGCGGTTCGACCTCAGGTGATTTGAACGCCGGCACCATCAGCGCGCGAGCCGGCAAGACTTCGCCATCGAAATTGTCTTGATCGTCATCCACGGGTGCCTCATCCAGAAGCTCTTTCTTCATCTTCTCTGGAACGGGAGGAATGGGGAAGAACAAGAAAAAGACAATGGTCACGCCGATCAATGCCAAACCGGCAAGAATATACAGAAATCCCCTGAACAACGTCTGAAAAAAGGCGCGCCCGCCGGGTGTGGGGAAATGCCACAAGAAGACCAACATTGCCCCATACAACACGACGATCATCAAGGCGCGCGCCCACGGATAACGGTAAACTTTTTGTTCTGTCGATGATTTTTGCATGCTTTTCCCTATCGCCTATTGCAACGGCTCAATCTCCAAATTATCGAAATCAATGACCACATCGGCTTCATTGAACGCACCGGCGTAAAGGCCGATGTCGCCTTTTGTGAGTTGCGCATCTTCTGCTTGTAACACCTGCGTCCCATTGACGCTAAACACAAAAGTCGGGCCGCGCGCTTCGACCTCCAGGACGTTGGTTGCCGCCCCCTGGTGGATGGCCTCACTCTCCACCCAATCCGATCCCAGTACAGTCCAGGCGCCCTTGTCGTACCGGGCTATCCGCGCATACCCATCACCACTGATGGAAAACACATAGAACTGCTGATCACCGGCCATGCGCACCAGCACCCCGTACTCATTATCATCGGGGCCGGAAACCTGGGTCGCCTCTACGGTGAGCCGGAAATCGCTGTAGGTACGACCGGCCGCCGCCCACGCGACCTGTCCTATCTCGTGCACGTGCACGCGCAAAGCGCCGTCTGCCACCGAAACAGACGCCGCGGCATCCGCGCTCAACTTCCAATCACCTGGCTCGTCGAAGGATTCCAACCAGGGGCCGTGATCGCGCGCCCCACATGCAGACAGCGCCACCGCGAGCACGCATAGCATCGCCACCACAATCCAACGCCGCCACGTATCATTCTGCATCATGGCTTATCCACCTTCAAATCGTCGAACCACACCAGCGTACCGCCCTGGCGCAGCGTGCCCGCGGCCAGGCCGATATCGCCTCGTTTGAGAGTGTCATCTTGCACCTGCGCCACCCTTTCTCCGTTGATGTACAGGCCGAGTTGCGTCCCTTTACACACGGCGCGGATGCGGTTCTCACTGTTGTCGAGGCGAATCAACGATGAGCGCAACATCGCCGTGCCGGTCAGCGGCAACAACTCACCGTCCGCATTGCGGCGGAAGATGGCATAGTAACCATCGGAACTGATGGCAAAGTAGTAGAACTCCCCCTCGTTATAACGGCAGAAAACACCGTAGTGATTATCGGCGACGCCCTCAGAACGCACTTTGACCTCGATATCCACGTCCTGGTACATGCGGCCTGATTCAGCCCAGACGAGCCACTGGGGCGCATCGACCTGGATCAGGTAACGCCCTTGCTGATACCCACGCTGATATAGCTCATGCGTGGAGCCGTACCAACCGCTTCCCGTGTCGGAGAAATCATCCGTGAAAGGTGCAGAGGTCCTCGCACAGCCTGCCAGAGTAAAGATCAACAGCAGCAAAAGCAGATACCGCGTTCGCACGTTTGCACCTCCTCCGGGAATAGTCGGGTAGTCTATAGTCATCTCGTCAAACGCCACACAGCCATTATACAACAGAATGAAGAATGGAGAATGGCTTCAAGGTGTGTCATTTACAAATCGCCCATTCGCCAATTTTACGGTTTTGTGGTAGAATGCATTCCAGTTACCCGCCCCTGTAGCTCAGTTGGATAGAGCATCGGCCTCCGAAGCCGGTTGCCCGCGTTCAAATCGCGGCAGGGGTACTACAAACGGCCCGCCAGAGGAAGCGGGCCGTTTCGTTTTGCCCGCTCCCCTCTTTTGCCTCTACAGAACTTGGGACTATACTCATACTAAACGCACGCTGAAACTGCACTTTTTTTGTCAGCAGATTTAGCAGATGAAGCAGATTTTTTGATCGGTTTATAACGTATAATCTGCTAAATCTGCTTAATCTGCTGATAGAAAATGGAACTTTTAGCATATACCTGGTATATCTTATCGTCACCGATGACGACCAGACTCAGTAGATCGAAATTTAAGCAGGAGCCAGACTACAAAAGTCTCACGAGGTACCTGGTTGAGTTAATGTGTACGTTAAACAACAGGTCTGCAAAGCGAAGTACCGGCTGAGACTTTTGTAGTCTTTGACATTTTCGATCTACTGAGACTAACGACTATCAGACTAACATCACGGAGGCAAACTAATGACGAACACAAAAAGCGCCACGCCCTGGCTTGGCATCCACTTGATCGTCGGCAACAACGCGCAAATGGACGCGCTGGCGGGCGAAGTCCCCACCCTGGCCGACATGGGCATCAACGTGCTGATGACCGAGATCAACTACAGCTACGCCTATGTCTCCCACCCGGAATTGCGCACAGAAAACCCGATTACGGAGGATCGCGTGCGCGCCCTGGTGAAGGTCTGCCGCGCGCACGGCGTCCGGCTGATCCCGCAGTTTCAATGCCTGGGCCACCAATCGTGGAGCAAAACCACGTTCCCGCTGCTGACTCAGTATCCGCAGTTCGACGAAACGCCGGGCCAGTTCCCGAACAACGAGAACATCTACTGCCGCAGTTGGTGCCCGCAGCACCCGGAGGTCAACCCGATCGTTTTCGATCTGTTCGACGAGCTAATCGATGTTTTCGAGGCCGGCGCGCTTCACGTAGGAATGGATGAAGTCTTCCTCATTGCCTCGGAGCACTGCCCGCGTTGCAAAGGCCACGATCCGGCGCAGTTGTTCGCGCAGGCGGTGAACGATTATCACGCGCATCTGGTGAGTAAGCGCGGCGTCGAAATGTTGATGTGGGGCGACCGGTTGCTGGACTCCGAAACCACCGGCTACGGCGTGTGGGAAGCCGCCGCCAACGGCACCCACCCCGCCATCGACATGATCCCCACCGACATCATCATCTGCGACTGGCACTACGAGCTGTGCGACGGCTACCCCTCGATCCCGCTGTTCCTGGAGAAAGGCTTCCGCGTCTTACCCGCTGGCTGGCGTAACGTCGAATCCGCGGAGCGGCTGATTGACTACGCGCAACAATACCGCGGCGAGCGAATGTTGGGGCATCTGTGTACCGTGTGGGGCGCGGCACAGCCCGGCGCGTTGGCGGATTTTCCGCCCATCCGCGCGGCGCTGGCAAAACTCGTATGAGATTTTGTCAGCAGATTTAGCGGATTAAGCAGATTGAAATCTGCTTAATCCGCGTCTTGCATCCTGCCTCATGCTTCTTTAACAAGGCCACACGCCAGATAAACCTCCGCGGCTTCGCGCACGAGGGCAGCGGTCAGCGGCGCGTCAAACTCCTGCTCCAGACGTTCCGCCAACGCCATCAATTGCGCGTGCGAGGTGCGGCCGGGACGCAGGAGATTGTACATTGCCAGCACCTCCTCGTTGGAGATGCCCGTCAGTTCGGCGGCACGGCGGAAGTTCTCCGCCAGTTGGCGGTAGCCCGCAGCCTCGGCGACGTCGGCCTGCGCGCGCAACGTCTCCGCGCTGATGCGGAAATCTTCGGTGGTCAACTCACCCTTGAGAACGGCTTCCATATTCAAGGCGTCGAGTGACTGGCCTGTCGCGCTATAGATCATCTTCTGTTTCATGCGTTTTCTCTGTTGAGCAAGTATTCCCCCCCTCTAACTCCCCCCGGTGGGGGGAGAATCTGACCCCCCCGGTGGGGGGATTAAGGGGGGGCTGCCATCACACCTTATGCCGGATGACTGCCCCTTTGTCCGCCGACTCCGCCAGACGGCTGTAGAGCGCCAGATAGCCGCGCTTGATTTTCGGCTGCGGAGGTTGCCAGCGCGCCAGCCGCGCGGCAATCTCCTCATCAGAGACGTGCAAATGTAATCTCCGGTTAGGAATGTCGATGGTGATCGTGTCGCCGTTCTCGACGACCGCGAGCGGCCCACCCTCGGCGGCTTCCGGCGAGACGTGGCCCACGAAGCAGCCGTTGTTCGTGCCGGAGAAGCGTCCATCCGTCACCACCGCCGTCGTGAGCGCCAGGCCGCGCCCGTAGAGCAGCTTCATGGCAATGTACATCTCGCGCATCCCCGGCCCGCCCTTCGGCCCCTCATAGCGGATGACGACGACCTCGCCCGGCTGCACCTGGCCGTCGAGGATGGCCTGGTTGGCCGCTTCTTCGGAATCGAAGCAGCGCGTCTGGCCCGTGAAGGTGTGCATCTCCGGTTTGATCGCCGCCGGTTTGGTGATGGCGGTATTCGGCGCGAGGTTGCCCCGCAACACGGCAACGCCGCCCATCCCCCACGGCTCCGCGAACGTTTTGATAATACGCGGGTCGCGCGTTTCGGCGCTTGCGACGTTCTCCGCCACCGTCTTGCCGCTGACGGTCAGCGCGTCGCCATGCAGCAGGGGCAATAGCTCCTTCATCACCGCCGGGACGCCACCCGCCGCGTGGAAATCGGGGACGTTGAGCGGGGAAGCCGGATTCACCCTGGCGATGTGCGGCGTGGAGCGCGCCAGTTCCTCGAAGTGATCCATCGTCAGATCAACATCCGCTTCGTAGGCGATGGCGGGGAGGTGTAACGCCATGTTGGTCGAGCCGCCAATGGCGGTCGCCAGGCGCACAGCATTTTCGATACCCTTCTGGTTGATGATCATCCGCGCGGTGATGCCCTGTTCCACCAGCGCGACGATCTGCCGCCCCGCGGCCTGCGCCGAACGCAACCGGCCGGCGTGCGTCGCCGGGATCGTCGCGCTACCCGGCAGGCTCATGCCCAGTGCCTCAGCAATGCAGCACATCGTGTTCGCCGTCCCCAGGAACGAGCACGAGCCGCAGGTCGGTGTGGCAGCGTCTTCCAACTGCATGTAAGTCTGCATGTCGATTTTGCCCGCCATCAGCATCCCCAACCCTTCGGTGAGCGAGGTCGTGTCTGCCGGGCGGTTGTCGAACATGCAGCCGCCCTCCATCGGCCCGCCAACGACGACAATCGCGGGCACATCCAGGCGCGCCGCCGCCATCAGCATGCCCGGCACGATCTTGTCGCACGAGCCCAAGAGCACAACCGCGTCAAATTGATGCGCCTGCACCATCATCTCCACATCATTGGCAATCAAATCGCGGCTGGGGAGGATGTAGTGCATGCCGATGTGCCCCTGCGCGATCCCATCGCACGGAGCCATCACGCCGAATTCCACCGGCGTCCCCCCGGCCTGGAAAATCCCCTGCTTGACGTACTCTGACACCAGGTTGAGATTGTAATGCCCCGGTACCACGCGGTTCCACGAGTTGGCGATGCCGATAAGCGGGCGTTCCAGGTCGTAGTCGCTGTAGCCCATCGACTTGTACAGTGCGCGGTGCATCGAGAATTCGGGACGTTGTAAAACGGCTTTGCTGCGAGAAATCATGGCGAAATCCTCCTCATATAAAAAACCACGAATCTACACTAATTTTCACGAATTGTCGTAGTCAAGATGATCTTGCAATCACGAATCGAAGAATCGTACACGGATTTCACGGATTCTACGGATTTTTTAAGGAAAGAAATCCGCGTTTTCCGTGTTCATCCGTGTACCAAAAATTGCAATATACTTCTGCCCAGTACACTAATTTTCACGAATGAAAGAATTAGTGTGGATTCGTGAAGATTAGTGGTGAAACTTTCGTCCGCGCTGATGTAGGATGTGGCATCACAGAAAACGCTGGTACATCCGGTGCGTTTTGTAGAACGCGACGCCGAAGTCGCGCAGTTCGCGCAACATCCGGTCGTTGTCGGCACCGATTTGGACCACGTCCACGTGTCGCGCGCCGCGTTCGGCGATGCTCCTGGCTAACTCGCTGAACAAAATGGCAGTGCCGCCCAGGCCGCGATATTCCTCCACAATCCCCGCGCCGTTGATATTCAGCCAGTCGGTGCGACGCAGCTCGAGCAACGCATCCAACCAGCCGAAGGGGAGCAGCCGCCCCTTACACCGCTGCATGGCGGCGGAAATGTCGGGATAGGCGAATAGAAAACCCACCGGATGCTCCTTGCCGGTCTCCGCATCGCGGGCCATCACCAGCTTGATCAGGCGCGGATCGGCGAACCACAACAACTGCGCCGCCAGCGTGCGCACCTCATCGTCGGTCAAGGGGACGTTGCCGGGCGTGCCTTCAATCGCGGCGTTGTACATCGCCTGCAAGTCGGGGATCAGCGCGCGCAAGTCTCGGCGATGGCGGAAGCGGGCCACGCGCAACCCACGCCGCTCCTGCACCCGTTCGGCGATGCGGTGAATCTTCTCCGGGAAGACGACGTCGCCGGAAAGATAACCGGAAAGGATGTCACTGACTGTCTCAAATCCGGCGGATTCGAGCAAAGCCGGATACGTCGGCAGATTGTAGGGGATGCCAAACGCGGGGCGGTGCTCGAAACCTTTGACCAGCAGCCCCATCCCATCCAATGCGGTGAACCCCTTGGGGCCGTACACGCGATCCAGCCCACGCGCCCGCGCCCACGCAAAAATCGCATCGAAGAGCGCCTGGGCCGTCGCAGGGTCATCCTCGCACTCGAAGAGATAGAAGAACGCCGTCTGCTCGTGGTTGTAGGCGTTGTAATTCCGGTTATCCAATACGGCGACTCGCCCTACAGCCGTCCCGTTCCCGTCCAACGCGAGAAAGAACGCCGCGTCGGAGTGCCGGTAGAACGGATGCCGTTTGCGATCCAGCATCCGCCGCACGTCCGAGGCCAACGGAGGCACCCATTGCGGCACATCCTGGTACAGTCGAAACGGTAAGTCCAGGAACTGGCGGACCTGGCGGCGGTTCGTCGGGTCGATTTCAACGATAGAGGTCATGTGCTCAGCACATCAAGGCCGTTCCTGAAGAATATCTTCTAACATCCGCGCGACAACATCGCACAGCGCAGGCAGGTCGCGCCGGACGGTTTCCCGCACCCGCAACAGGTCCACACCGAAGTAGTCGTGACTCAGTTTATCGCGCATCCCGGTGATTTCGCGCCAGGGGACTTCAGGGTAACGGTCGCGCAGAGATTGCGGCACATGCTTGGCAGCCTCGCCAATGATGTTCAAGGCGCGCACAACGGCAAAGTTCGTACGTTTGTCGGCAACGAAGGCATCCGCGTCCATATCCGCGGCGAATTCCTGCGCGCTTTCCGCAGCATCCAGGATGTCCTGCAAATAATCGATGTAGGTACGTTCAGGCCCGGGTTTCATACGGCAATGACCTCGGCGAGAATACGTTGTCCGATATAGGGTTTGAGAGCGCGTTTTTCAACCAGGTCAACTTTGAGGTTGAGCGCGTCGCTGACCTCATTCTCCAGGCGCACGAAATCAAACAACGACAGTGGACGGTCATCGAACTCGACCAAAAGATCGAGATCGCTCCCTGGCTCCTGTTCTCCGCGCACATAGGAGCCAAAAACGCCCAACGAACGAACACCATACCGCGCGCGCAGGTCGGGCAGCAATGAGTGTAACTGCCTCAACAAGAGCGTTAGATCTTTATCAGACATCGGTATCCTCCTGCAAAAGCGTTCTCGACAACCACGAAAAGCCTCAGTTTTTTCAAGTATATCACGCCTTGTGCGCGTCACAATCCTGAAGCGATGTCTCCGTCCACGCTCTCGTGCCCAAAAAAGAAACACTTATAGAATTCATGTCTTAGTGACTTTGTGGTAAACATTCCCTTTAATAGTCACATAGTAGTCAGGGAACTTATCCCCTACTTCATGCTCCCTACTCCGTACTCCTCATCCACAACTCCGTCGGCGGCTTATCCTCCACCAACTCCGTCTCGCGGTGATGCAACAGCGTCGTCTGCACGATGAGACGCAAACGTGCGGTGTTGTCGATTTTCACGGGCGCGGGTGACGTAGGCTTGCGCAGCGCGTAGCGCGCGGCGTTGCGGCCGATCTGGCGGTAGGTTTCCAGCGTCATATTCGGCGCCATCGAAAAGAGTTCCAGGTTCTCCAACGGGGCGAGGTCGCGCTGGTGGATGACGGTCGTCCCCTTCGACTGGATGCCAATCGCC
>JAIOAS010000037.1 GCA_019873725.1 Chloroflexota bacterium
GTGACGAGGCCGGTGACGACCACGGTATCGACGTGGAGCGAGCGCAGCGTTTCTCCCAGAGGGGTATCCTCGAAGGCGTTTCCGTGCTGCTTGTGAATGATATAGTCTTTGTGCTGGGGTTGAAGCTGCGGATGAAGCTGCCACTCCGCCGAGCCTTTCACCAGGTTTCTGGCGTCCGAGTGTTGGATGTAGAACACGGGGGCATTGCTTTCGTGCGCGTGTCCGACCAACGTGTTGATGTTTTCGAGCAGTTCATCCGCTTTGTAGATAGGGGTAGACTTCTCGAAAAGCCCCTGCTGCACATCGATAACCAACAAAGCGATAGGTTGTGCTGCCATGATGAATTCCTCCTCTTGTTTTAGTTTCGAGCCATCTCGCGCACCATCTCCAGCGGCATCCCTGTGCGCTGCGCCGCCTCTTCCATTGACAAACCTGATGCCAACAGCCGGATGACGACGACCGGCATCGGCTCTCCGAGTTCGACGATGTGCCCGTCGGGATCGTAGACTCGAAAGGCGCGCTGTCCCCAGGGCTGCTCGTAGGGTGGGTGGACGAGGGGGACCTGCGCTTGTGTGATGCGTGCAAACACGTCGTCCAGCGCATCCGTCTCGAAGTAGAGTTCCACGTTCTTGCGTCCCAATGGCGTGGGATCGTTCGCAGGTGCACTGAATATCATCTCATACGCATGATCGACCTGCCACAACGCGAAGCCGCTTTCGAAGCCCACGTTGGGGCCAAAATCCATCGCCACTTTTTGCTCGAGCAAGTCTTCGTAGAAGCGGCGTGAGACGTCGATGTCTTTGACAAAAATTACCGATGACTCGAATTTGATCGCCACTGTTTTCTCCTATGCGAAAGTTAGTCTAAAATCGAAAGTCGAATAGTCAGGTAGTCGTTAGTCTTGTAGTCGGATGTAAAGACCGGATTCCTTGTGTTGTGATGATTTGACTACACGACAATTTGACTAATGACTACGCGACTTTCTATTGTAATGCTTGCTCCATATACTCGACGGCTTTAGCATCCTCATCGCGCGCCTGGCGGACGATGTCGGCCATGGCGCGGCGCTTGGTGGGATCAGCCAGGGCGCGGAAAGCCTCCGGGTTGCCGATGCCACCGGCCAAGCCCCAGATTTGCCACATCAGGTCGTGCTCGGTGGCATAGCAGGCGGCGGCGTGGAGAACGTGCCCGCTCGCGCCCCGGTAGTTCGGCCCGGCCCCAAAGTGTTCAGCGATTTCCGCCAGGAAGACGGAGCCGTACCAGCGCGCCTCGGCGACGGTGCTGATCGCGTCCTCATGAATCTGGTGGTGCGCGCGCAAGGTGGCCTCGTCGTCGGCGGGCCATTCAGCGTCGCGCAGCAGGTGGTCGGCCCAGGCGTCGTAGGCCGCCAATCCGTTGTGACGCTGCCGGTAATGTTCCGGCGCGTCCGGCTCGGGGTGGACCATCGGCGTGCGCGCGACCTTGATCAGCCAGCGCAGCGCGTCGCGGCTGACCTCCGGCAGCGACGGCTTGGTCGGGAGCTTTTCGCCGATGATGAGCAAATTCTCGGTGTTCCCGAACCAGTCGCGCTTGCGGAAATAGCCCGACGATTCAAACTCGACGCCGGCGTTGAAATCCGGGAAGTTCTGGAAGAAGTTCCAGCCGATGAGCACGTCGCCGCCTTCATCGTAGCCGGTGATGAGCGACGGCTCCGGCGGGCCGATGACGCCGTAGGCCAGGACGGGCACGCCTCGGTCAATGCTTTCGATGATGCGCTGGCGGAACACGGCCTCGTTGTCACGGCCTTCCTCTTTCATCACTTCCTCGTAAGCGTAACCGACCGCCTCGAAGATATGGCGCTCCACCGCGCCAGGGTCCGCGTCCATGTAGAAGAGCGCGACGTTATCACCGTGCCAGCCCTCTTTCCACGAGAGGAACGCGGCTGCGCCGGAGACCCCCACCAGATGCGCATAGGTGCAGAAGACTTTGCAGGCCTGACCGCGCATCGGGCAGTGCTTGCAGCCGTAATCCTCATCGCCCAGGTATTCCAACACCGCCCGCACCACCGACGGGATGATGATGTCCTCCGGGCAGCGCTTGCCGCCCTCATAAAAGTGGACGCGCGGGACATTTTCTAAAACGGAACGTTGGTTCTTCATAGACATCCCTACTCTTTCTTCCCCTGATAAGCTATGGCATCTATCTGTACCTGCAGCCCATCCGGCCCGCCCACGTGGGCAAAGTCTGTGCCAACAGTCTTGCGCGCCGGATAGACGCCCTTGAACCTTTCCTTGAACACTTTTTCCATGACGGGGATATTCCAGACATCGCGCAGCAGAATATCCACCTTCACCACGTCGTTCAATGTGAGGTTGACCTTTGCCAGCCGCGCTTCCATATCATCCAGCGCGCCGTGGACTTGTTCTTCCACCGATTTGCCGACATTGCCTACGCAAAAGCCCAGGAAGACAAAGTCACCGGCGACCACGTACTCGGAATAGGCCCATTCTTCGTTCACACCACCTCTTATGACTTCACTCATTGTTTTCTCCTGCGAAAATAGAATTATTTTTCACGAAAACGCACAAAGACGCAAAGTAAAAAAGCAAAATTTGGCGTGCCTGGCGGCTTTGCGTGAGATTGTCTTGGAAATTTGTTCAATCTTTTGAGAAAGGTTGGCACACCGGACAGACGCGCGTGTGTGTGCTGCCGGTCTTGATGTTTTCGATCGTCGTACCGCAAACAGGACAGGGTTGGCTTTCCAGATGCAGGATGTGCATCGCCCGCTGATCCCATTGCCCCTTTTGACCGTAGAGATTCTGCTCCCACGCGCTGCCGCCCAGCTCGATGCTCTGTTGCAACGTCTCGCGGAGCGCCGACCACAGATTGGCGATCTCGGCGTCGCTCAATGACGCAATCGAGCGCAGCGGGTGGATGCGCGCCAGGAATAGCGGGTCCTGCACGTAGACGTTGCCGATCCCGGCGATGCGCTTTTGGTCGAGTAGGAACGTCTTGATCGCGCCTTTGCGCTTGCCTAACAGCGCGCGGAACTCGTCCAGGCTCAGGTCGAGCATGTCGGGGCCGAGTTCGGCGGTCATCTTGTGGGCGGCGAGGGTGGGAGCGTGATGCGCGAAACCGAACCACCAAAAGTTGACGGCGAGACTCGCTCCGTCGCGGAAGTCAAAGATGAGGCGATACTTCTCCGGCAGATGATCGCGGTCGGTCAGCAGAATCTCGCCGCCCATCCCCAGGCAGAGCAGCAGCCAACCGGACGACAGTTCCACGCGCACCCATTTGCCGCGCGGCGTCACGTCGCGGATTTCCGTGCCGCTGATTGCCGTCTGGAACGCATCCACCGGCACGTTGAGACACTTCGGTTGCAGCACCTCGATCTCGCCGAATGTGCGCCCCACCAGCTCTTTCCGCATATCGCGGGCCATCACGTAGATTTCAGGAAGTTCAGGCATTTTTGTTTACCTCGCTTGGTTTTGTAGGGCGAATTGCCAATTCGCCCTACGCTGTTTTGGCCTTTGAGAGTATCTCATCGGTGAAAATGAGGAAAGCTCGGATGTCTGCCGCCTCGGCGTCGCCCAAGTTTTGCCAGGTGTACCCGAAGCCGGGGAACATCGTGCAAAGATCGCGCTTGCCATTGTATTCCACCGTCATAAAAGCGCGAGGACGTTTGCCGGTCTTGTCGGTCTGTGTGCAGTAGCCGCAGGCGTCGCAATGCTTGGTGTGTTGTACGACAAATGCTTTGACCTGCTCAGGCATAGCATCAAAGTGCTGCAACAGCGTCTTGAATTCCGGGATGCGCAGCCCAAAGAGCACGGGATTCTTGCGGATCCAATCGTACTCGAAGGCAAGCCCGCCGTGGGTGCGCTCTCCCCACCAGCCCTTCAAGGGATCGTCGACTTTGCCGTAGGCTTTCACCCAGTCCACGTTGATCTGGTTGTCCCGGTTGCAGACCAGGGTGTAGCCTTCTTTCTCGAAGAAATCAATCAACACCGGTAGACCGGGGCTATCGTCGGCCAGGCGCAGCAGTACATCCCTGGCGTAGGGATAGGTATCGCTGTACAGGCAACGCGAGAAGCGCACCGGTGGGACGTGCGCCGGGCCGCTGGCCGGCGCGGTGCGGGTGGCTTCGGCTGCGAGCCAGGTCCAGGCGGGGAACATCTCCGGGAAGGCAGCACACGCCACAACCGTTTCCGTTTTTCCGGCGTCCAGGGTCAGCCCGAAGTGCGCCAGGCGTTCCCGCGTCGGGCTGTTCAGGTTTACATCGGTTTTCTGGATGTGCAGGGTCTGCCCATCAACGACGCCAACGATGCCCATTTTGAGCAAAAGGGCGATGAAATCGTCTACTTTGCCTCTCATTCTTTTCATCGTAGCAATGAGTTTGGGCCGCCGGTTCTGCATTTCACCAAACTCGTAGGCATCATCGGGCTGGATAGAGAGGCCGAGCCATTCTGGATGCTCACGAACAGCCTCGGCGGTGCTGCGCATGAATGTGTAGAATTGTTGTTGTGCTACCTCCGCAACCGGGATCGTGGGAACAGGGACAAAGTCCGGCATCGTTTCAACCCAACTGTTGGCGACACGCTGCGCCAGATGATCAAATGTTTTGATGCTCATACAGATGTCTCCTTTGTCGTTTTATCAAAGAGCTTGAGAGCCGGACAACCAAGCCGGCCCTGTTCGCAGTACTTGCAGAGCAGATTGCTGCGGATGGCTCCTGTCGCGGCGGAGGCCAGCGCAACCAGGGTCGCCATCAAGATGAGGCGCAGCCAGGTGAAATCCAGGATCGACAGGATGATTCCGCCCAGCAACGGGATCAGCGAAATCAGGAGGTCGGGCAGAAGCTCCTTCCAGTTAGCCTCTTTCGAGGCAAAGGCTTGGGGATCGCCTCTTTTGAACAACAGCGCGCACAGCCGTCCCTTGCCCGTGCCGCAGTTCTTCCCGTAGTAGAAGCAGTTGACGCAGCTTTTCCGCATCACGCGTGCTTCTTGCCACAGGCAGAAGAGCAAGTAGGCCACGGAGACCCACGGGCTAAATCCGGCCAGGATGAGCGCGCCGATGATGTAGGTCGATACCGGAACCAGATTGCAGACGAGGATGATCCACGCTGGATAATTGTCGTAACGTCCTTCCATGATGACTGACCTCCTGTTGTCTCAAGATCGACTACAATGTCTGACATCCCGTGCAGTAGTAGATGCTGCCGCCCAGGTACGCTTCCTTGACGATGAACGCATCACAGGCAGGGCAGGGGTGTCCACGGTGTTTTTGCTCAAAACCGTCTTGTAGCCGCCGAAGTTGCCGAAGAGATCGCGCTCGGTATCGCGCCCGCCCTGCGCCGTCATCGCCGCCAACACGTGTTTCACCGCATCGTACAGCGCATCGATTTCGTGCCCCGTCAACTCGCCCATTTTGCGCTTCGGGTGGATGCGCGCCGTCCAGAGGATGTCTTGCAGCACGCCATTGCCCAGGCCTGGGATGCGCTGCTCCGTCGCCAAAAACGCCTTCGCCGATAGCTTGGGCGTGTCTTCGTCAAAGAGCGTGTCGAAGTAGGCGCGATCGAAGGCATCGGTCAACGGGGAAGGGCGCACCGTGGCGATTTCGTAGTCGGGAAAGCCGCCCTTCTCGCCGGCCGGGAAGCAGAAGAACCCGCCCCACATCTGGGCGCTGGAGCTGATAGCCGTCCCGTCGTCGAATTCCAACAAGAGCTGGTGCTTCTTGGGCCGCTTCTCGTCCTTGCGATGATAGTGGATCGGCGCGCTGATAGCGAGCAGCATATCCCCTGCCGCGAACTCAATGTTCACGCCGACGCCGCGTCCTGTCCCGATCACCTTCCCCGCGAGCCGCTCGTTGTATGTCGCCGGATCGCCTGTGTACCAGGCGAATTTGTGCGGCGAAGCGTTGGCTATGGCGCGCGCAATGCGCTTGCCGCCCAATGTTTCTGTGATTTGCCGCGCAATCACAACAGCTTCAGGTAGTTCTATCATAGGTCAATCCTCCCGTTTCTATCGTTACAGTCAGTTCATAGTTTGTTGCGGGTTAGAACAATCTCAGGACCAGTAAGGACACACCGATCAGCAACAAGCCGGAAATCCCGAAGGTGATCATGAGGTTTTTACCTCGAAATGTATCTGCTGCCCAGAGATTGGAGTGTTCATCCGGGTTCAACTGGACCGGCGGCCAATTGGTGACGCGCTGGCGGTATCCTTGAAAGGACACAAACCCGAATACGATCATGATAGCGCCGCCCAAGAAGAAGCCATTGCTGAATTGGGCAGAAGTTTTCCAGCCGAGTATCAAGCCGATGATTGTTATAATCACACCGGAAATGAGCGAGAGAAGGATGATGCTGATCATCAGGCGCAGGATCGTATTTCTCATAGCGCACTCCATGTTTCTTTACAGGTCTGTTGGGTTCATTCGATGTCGAACGTCACATTCGCCAGCGCGTGATAGTAGTTGCCCCACCGCGCCGTAAAACGCAACACCGTGTAATCGGGATCGTTCACGCCGAGGGGATAGTAGCGCTCGCAGCCCTCGCGCCAAAGGCGTTGGCGGGATTCGGCGTCTTGCAGTACCTCCATTTCGCCCACCAACATCAGCCCCATCCACTTTTCCATATCCACAAAGTAAAGACATGCTCTGGGATCGCGGAGAAGCTGTCCTACCCGCCGGGATGACGTGTTCGTGCTCAACCAGACCGTTTTCAGGCCCTCATTTTCCATTTTGAGCATCGCCTTGATGTTAGGCGTGCCGTCGTCGCCGTTCGTACCGAGCATCACGATGCCGGAACGGTCGGCCAATGCTTGTGCTTGTTCGATTGCAGTTTCTTTGTCCATTGTATATCAGTTCCTTTTATTAGCCGTCAGCCGTCAGCTTTCAGCGATCAGCCAGAGAGCTGATGGCTGATCGCTGAAAGCTTATAGTGCCTGATGAATCTGGTCGAGCATCGTCTGCATCTGCGGCGCGAAGCCAAAGTAACGCTGCAACTTGTCGCAGGCATAGTCGGGGCAGTGCGCGCAGTTGACTACGCCCCGCGCAACGCCGCAAGCACGAATTTCGCACTCGCCGCAATGGCTGCACTTGTTCGGCCCGCTCAAGCAACCGTCGCACATGACCGATGCGACGGTGATGTCCGGCGCGTTGTACTCCGCGCGCCATTGGGCGGCGACGGCTTCCAACGCTGCCTGATCGTTTGCCTGGGTGGCGATATACGCGGGGCAATCGCTGCACACAAGCCCGCAGTAAGCGATAATCGCTGCGCTTCCGGTGATTGGGTCCATGTCAATATCCTCCTTAGGTTGATTTTGTTGGGTTGTCAACATAACGAGTATAAACGGGGAATATGTCAAAGCGCGTCATATAGATAGAAAATATGTTCTATTTCACCTTGGTGTAAATTGCCGGTACGTCCACTGGATGATTGAAGCCGAGTTTCTGCGCGAGGATCTGGGAGGGGATGTTGTTATCCCAGCACGACCAGGCGGGGCGCAAGCCCCGCTCTGCGCACCCTTCGACGAAAGCGCAAGCCGCCAGGGTCGCAAACCCCTGGCGGCGGTAGGCTTCCGCCGTTTCGATGCTGATCTCCGCCTGACCGCCGCCCACCATAACACTGTGACACCGGCTGATGATTTCGTCACCCTTCATCACGGCAAACCCGACGCCGCGCGCCAGGAAATTGTCGAGGTTGCCCCAGAAATTTGCCAATTCAGTGCCTTCGGCCAGCGCATGATCGTATTGTCGGATGGCATATCCCTCAGGGAGCCGCTCGCGCCATCCGGTGTGGCGTTCGGCAAACGCTGCGGGCTGGAAGGTGAACGCCTTGCGGGCAACGTGCAGCCGTGCATAATCCGCAAATAGCCTGTTCAGTGTTTGTTGCCACGCTTTCGAGGTTGGGAAGAGCAGCAAGTCTCCTTCAGGGGATACCAATTCAGACAAAATCAGGGCTCGCATGGCTTGATTGAAGACTGTGTTGTCCGTCCGCCCTACAGTGAAGAAGAACTCACACATCGGCGCGATCAAGGCTGCCGCGGGATACTCCGGATCGTCTACGAAAATTCTGCCGACGTGATTGCCTTCGAATATGGCGTCTGTAAAGAGTTGGCTATGTCCCATCTCCTGGAAGAGTGGTCGGGCTTTCTCATAGGCCGTTGTCTCGAGTTCGTAGATCATCATGTTCTCCGTATAAAGTGAGATGGTTGGTGTATGATTACTTCTGCTGTGCCGCGTAACGCAATGGACTGAAATCCAGCCGCAGGCGCACATCGAACAGGCGCCGCACGCCGCGCAAGAGACGTTCCCACAATTGGGCTTCGGGAGACTTCAGGTCTCTGGTGCGATAGGCCCACATAGCCTTGCGTTCCGCCTCTGCGATGCGAATTTTCCATAATTCTATCTCAATCGGGTTGTACATGGCTTCTCTCCTTTTCTCGAAATTTTTCTCTCTGAAACAGGTGCAATGTACTCCTCCAAGCACATTGCACCTCCTCCTGTCAGAACAAGAAGCTCAACAGGCTGCGTACGATGGGCCGCACGTAGTGCATCAGGCTGAAGTGCGCCAGGATGATGGGTTGGCGCTTGTGGTTGATCCTCTCTTCACTGATCGCCATTGCCAATTTTGCGGTTACAAACGATTCACACATCGCAAACCTCCTCTCTGTTACCGAACTACCTCTTTGTGTTCCTTCTTTTCAACTACGCCCTCAGTATAGCCGCGCGCCGTCTTTTGAGCGTCTTTTCTGGCGTCTTGTCTGGCGTTTTTGAGCCGTCTTTTGTGGGGTTGGGGACATTATTTGTTTTATTTTTAGATATGATGAGCCTTGCACAAAAAGCAGGGACACGTATACTTGGAGTACAGATAGTTCAGATCATCTTTTCACAGCGATGGACTGTTAACCGGTTGGTTGTAGGTTCGAGTCCTGCCCGGTATATTTTTCGCGTAACGCAGATGTGAAGGAGTAGACAGATGACGACAGACTATCAACAACTAGAGACCGTTTTGGTACAGTTGACACCTGATGAAAGCCATACCGTGTTGCGTTTTGCAGAGTTCTTGCTTCAACAACGACACACACCGGTGGATGCCCGGACGGCACGACGTATCGTGAGCGCGTGGTTAGTGCGCGATGTCGGCAATTTGTTGATGGGAGGAGAGCCAGCGTATGTGCCAGGAGACCGACCTGTCTGGCGTGTTCCGGTATTGGTCTCCTATGACCGTCAGGGCTGCGCCGCCTATATAGATGTGGATGCTTATACTGGCGATCTGCTAATCACGGAAAAGACTGCCGAAAAGGTATTGCGCGATGTTGAAGCCTTTATTGCCGGTTCCACATCGAACTGAAGCTTTTACCGGTGGGTGCTTGCCGGCTTGTTGTGAAATGGCGTTGGCCTACTGCGGCATCCTGGAAACGCAGGCAACCATTGCTTCCCAAATCGGGCATGTTGCAGGAGCAGGCACACCGGCCAGAAACATCGTTCGTCTGGCGACCTTCGGCGTGAAAGTTTTGTGGCATGAATCTGGAAATATCGAAGATTTACGACAAGTTCTGGTTGACCATGCGATTCCGGTTGTTTTTCTTCGCACTGGAGAATTACCTTACTGGGATTGTGATACACCTCACGTTGTCATCGTCGTTGGCATCGCAGCCGAAACTGTCTATGTGAATGATCCAGCCTTTCCGCAAGCGCCGATCTCGGTCCCGCTGGGCGACTTTCAGTTAGCTTGGGACGAGTTTGCAGGGCAGTGGGCAACGGTACAGTGTTGCCAATGATTATCCATGGCGGGCGTGGTCAGGAGGCCGGCTCGATCATTTCCTGATAGTCTTTACATTGCGACTCTCCCCCACCGTGTTATAATGACCTTCGCTTGCGGCGATGACCTCAAGTACATCCCTCTTGAGAAGGTATAACCATGCAACCTGATCAATCACAACGTACACCCTCATCCCTGGCGATCTGGGCAGCGCTGTTGGCCGTCTACATCGTGTGGGGATCGACGTATCTGGCGATTCGTTTCGCCGTGCAGACGATGCCGCCGTTCCTCATGGCGAGTGCGCGTTTCTTGATGGCTGGCAGCGCCTTGTACGTCTGGCGGCGTTTGAAAGGTGATCCTGCGCCCGTGAGGGTGGAATGGCGTTCTGCCGCGGTGGTGGGATTGTGTCTGCTGTTGGTCGGCAACGGCGGCCTGGTGTGGGCCGAACAGCGGATAGCTTCCAGCATTGCGGCGCTGCTCATCGCTTCTACCCCGCTGTGGATGGCGTTGATCGACGCGCTGCGCCCCGGCGGACAAAAGCCTGGCCTGCAAACGATTCTGGGCATCGTGGTCGGCTTCTGCGGGATTGTGCTCCTGATCAATCCGATGCAGGCATCCGGCCACGGCGTTGACCTGCTTGGCGCTGTTGTTTCGCTCGGTGCGGCGTTTTCGTGGTCAGCCGGATCGCTGTATAGCCGCAAAGCGCACTTGCCGTCGTCACCGCTCCTGGGCACGAGCATGGAGATGTTGATCGGCGGGGCGGCGCTGTTGCTGTTGAGCCTCCTCACCGGCGAACCAGGCCGCGTGCAGTGGGCGAGCATCTCCACGGCTTCGTGGCTCGGTCTGGGCTACCTCATTGTGTTCGGCTCGTGGATTGGCTTTTCCGCCTACACCTGGCTGCTGCGCGTCGCGCCAACGCCATTGGTCTCGACGTATGCCTACGTCAACCCGGTGGTGGCGGTCGTGCTCGGTTTTCTGCTTGCCAACGAGCCGCTGAGCGCGCGCTCGCTGCTGGCGACGGCGATTATCGTCGGCGCGGTGATCCTGACGACGCGGCGCTCGCCCACCAAACCGCAGCCCGTCATTCCCGCCGTCACCGCACCGCAGTTCGCCGATGTGACTATAGAAGAATAGATACCCGTTGCAACAATGTCTGACTTACGCCTTTCCCTTTTCGGAACGCCCCGGCTGGAGTGTGACGGCGCGCCGGTCAAGCTGACGCGGCGCAAGGTGACCGCGCTGCTGGCCTACCTCGCTGTCACCGGGCAGCCGCACAGCCGCGAGGCCGTCGCCACGCTGCTGTGGCCCGACTTCGACGCGCCGAACGCTTACGCCTACCTGCGCAACGCGTTATGGATGCTCAAGCAGATGCCGCTCGCCGATAAGATTGAGGCCGAGCAAGAAACGCTCGCGTTCCGGCAGGACGAAACGACGTGGGTGGATGTGACGCGCTTCGAGGCGGCGCTGGCCGCGCGCCGGGCGCATCCGCATCCGGAGCGCGAGACCTGCGCAGCCTGCATTCCCCTGCTCGAAGAAGCCGTCGCCCTGTACCAGGGTGATTTTATGGCCGGATTCACCCTCGAAGATAGCGCCGCCTTCGACGAGTGGCAATTCTTCCAGGCCGAGTCGCTGCGCCGCGCGTATACCGGCGCGCTGGAAAAGCTGACGCTCTGGTACAGCCCGCGCGAACCGGAAACCGCCCTCGATTACGCGCGGCGCTGGCAAAACTGCGATCCACTGCACGAAGGCGCGCTTCGGCACCTGATGACGCTGTACGCGCAGGTGGACCAACGGGCCGCTGCCCTGCATCTGTACGACACGCTGATCCGCGATCTGCGCGCGCAGGGCCTTGCGCCCGCCGAAGAAACCGTGGCGCTCTACCAGCGCATCCGCGCCTCCGACGGTGCGCGGGCGTCCCACCCGCGTGAAATCGTTTCTGTAGACCAGCGTTCAGGCGTTTTCTTCCGTTACAACCTGCCGACGCCCTCGACCGCGTTTGTCGGACGCCGGGCCGAATTGGCCGAAGTGCAGCGTCTGTTGGACGATCCTGAGACGCGCCTCATCACCCTCGTCGGGCCGGGCGGCATCGGCAAGACGCGGCTCTCCTTGCGCGCCGCCGAAGCCGCGCTCGCGGCCTTCCCCGACGGCGTCTTCTTCGTCCCGCTGGCGGCAGTGGAGACGCCGGAGATGATCGTTTCGACGATTGCCGACGTGTTGAGACTCGTCCTCTACCAGCAAAGTGCTGCCGCACCTTTCGCGCAGTTGACGCATTACCTGCACGACAAGCGGATGCTGCTGGTGCTGGACAACCTAGAACAGGCGCTTTCCGGCGCGGTGCTGCTCGCTGACCTGGTGCAGCAGACGCGGTCGCTCAAACTGCTGGTCACCTCGCGGGAGCGGCTCAACGTGCAGGGTGAATGGGTACTGGAATTGCGCGGCCTGCGCTGCCCGGAAACCGCAGACCTCCCCGATGTGACGGACTATGGCGCGGTGCGGCTCTTCATCGAGCGCGCGCAGCGCATCAACCACGCCTTTGCGCCCGCAGCCGGGGATATGGCGGCGATTGTCCGCATCTGCCGCCTGGTCGAAGGTATGCCGTTGGGCCTCGAATTGGCCGCCGCGTGGACGAAACTGCTTTCCTGCCGGGAAATCGCCGACGAAATTGCCATCAGCCTCGATTTCCTCAGTCTGGCGCTGCGCGACCTGCCGGAACGCCACCAAAGCTTGCGCGCCGTCTTCACCCGCTCGTGGGGTTTGCTCTCCAAAGAAGAGCAGGCTGTGTATTGTGCTTTGTCCGTCTTCCGAGGTGGATTCACGCGCGCGGCAGCCGCGGCAGTGTCCGGCGCTTCCCTGCCGCTGCTCGCCTCGCTGATCGACAAATCCATGCTCTACCGCACCGCGCCCGACCGCTACGACATCCTGCACGTGCTGCGCCAATACGCCGGGGAGCAACTGGCGGCGAACCCGGAGTGCAATCAAGCCATTCACGACCGGCATAGCGAGTACTATCTCGACTGGCTGCGCCGTCTCGAACCGGCGCTCAAAGGCCCCGGCAAGGACGTGGCCTTTGGGCAACCGGCCGCGCTGGAAGCCATTTATACGGAGCGTGAGAATGTCCATGCCGCGTGGTCGTGGGCCGTGGCGCGCGGTAAATTCGAGTGGCTGCATGCCGCGACACTAAGCTTAGGGCTGTTCTGTGATATTCGCAGCCGTTTCCGCGAGAGTCTGGAATTGTTTGGAGCGGTCGTCGCCGCGCTTGACCGGCCCGGCGTCGAAGCCCGGCCCGCGCTGCTGGGCCTCCTGCTGGGGATACAGGGCGAGAGTCTGCTGCGCCTTTCGCAGCCGGGCGCGCTGGAGACTCTGCAACGCGCAACGCAGGTATTGGACGCCGCGCCGCCGGGGCCGGAACTGGCGCTGGTCAACGTGTTGAGTTCTTACGCGGCGACGTGGTATTCCCCTGAAGAAGTGGAGCGCCGCCTGAACGACAGCCTGGCCTTTTATCGAGCTGCCAACGATCCATGGGGCGTCGCCTTGACGTTGGGCGTTATCGGTGAAAGCCTTCACGTGTTCATCCGTCAAAATCCTGAAGCGGCCAGGGATTACATTCAACAGAGCCTCGACATTCGCCGTCAGATCGGCGACCTGTGGGGCATGGCAATCACCCTGTTCACCCTGGCGATGCTCGCCGAGTGGGGCGAGGCGTTCGTGGAGGCTCGTCGGTATTACCAGGAAAGCCTGGAATTGCGGCAGATGCTCAAGGACACGAATGGCGCGGCGCATTGTCTGCTGGGCGTCGGGCGGGTGGCGTACCGGCTAGGCGATTGGGACACCGCGCGGCACACGATGTACCAGAGCCTCGAATTGCTGCGCGAAATCGGCGCGCCGCATGGCACCCCCGACGTGCTGGAGGCCCTTGCACAGATCGCCCACGACGAAGGTAAATTGGCCGAAGCGCGCGATCTCCTGCGCGAGTCGTGCGGGGTCCGCCGGGGAATCCAGGAGACGGGCCGTCCACTGGCCTTTACGCTGCTGCGCCTGGGCAACATCTGCCGCGAGTTGGGGGACACCGAAGCGGCGCGTGAGCATCTTGCGGAGAGTCTGGCGATCTTTGCGCAGTTTGACCCAGAGGAGTGGCGGGAAAGAGCGACGGCGGCGTTGCAGCAGGTGGGTGCGCGTTGAGATGACCGCGACGGCGACACCCGTTCCCCGACCGGCAACGACGCCCACTGTGGCATTGATGGCCGTGCTGCTGCTGTTCGACAGCCTGCACTTCGTCTTTGCGAAGCTGCTGCACGCTTACATTTCGCCCGCTGTTTCGGTCTTCTACGTGCTCGGCATCAGCACCATCGAGGTGGGGCTGTTCGCGTTGGTGCAGAAGCGCCTGCATCTGGGCGCGTTGAAGCGGCATTTCTGGTTCTTCCTGGCGATCGGCTTCCTGGTCGCCGCCAGCACCAACATCAACTACGAGGCGATGGCCTTTGTCGATCCGGGCACGGCCTCGCTGCTCTCACAGACTTCGATCCTCTTCGGCCTCGGCTTCGGCGTGCTCTGGCTGCGTGACCGGCTGACGCGGCGGCAAATCGGCGGCGCGCTGCTGGCGACGGCGGGCGTTTTCGTGATCTCGTTCCAGCCCGGCGATTACCTGCGCTTGGGATCGCTGATGGTCGTCGGCTCCGCGTTGATGTACGCGCTGCACGCGGCGCTCGCCAAACGGCATGGTGACGCGATGGACTTCCTCGACTTTTTCTTTGGGCGTTTGCTCTTTACGACGGCGGTGCTATTCTGTTTCTCAGCGGCGCGCGGTGCGCTGGCGTGGCCCACGCCGGTGGCCTGGGCGTTGCTGGCGATGGTCGGCACGGTGGATGTGGCGCTCAGCCGCGCGCTTTACTACGTCGCCCTGCGCCGCCTGACGATGAGCATGCATACGATCATCCTGACACTTACGCCAATTCTGGCCGTGTGTTGGTCGCTGCTCTTTTTCCGCGTGACGCCGACCCCGGCTCAACTCGCGGGCGGCGCGGCGATTGTGATGGGTGTTTTACTGGTAACAAGAAAAGTGAGGTGACATGATGGCAAGGAAACAACAGACGAAAGGGAAATGCGTTTTTTGTGACCGTGAAATGACCAGGAGTGGCCTGGCCCGGCACCTGAGAACCTGTCCGCAACGCCAGGAAGCGATCAACGCGGCAAATCAGGCTTCTGGCGAAGATCAGCCGATGTATCATTTGCAAGTGCAGGATGGCTGGGCTGGGGATTACTGGCTGCATCTCGAAATGAAGGGCACGGCGACTTTGAAAGACCTGGACCGCTACCTGCGTGCGATTTGGCTGGAATGTTGCGGTCATTTGAGCCGCTTTTCTATCGGCGGATGGGGCAGTGACGATATTCCAATGTCGCGGAAGATTGCACAAGTTTTCCAGGTAGGTGTGGAGTTGACCCACATCTACGACTTTGGCACTTCTTCGGTCACGCTAGTCAAGGCTGTAGATGTGCGGCAAGGAAAGCCGCTTACCCGGCATCCGATTTTCTTGATGGCGCGCAATGAAATGCCGGAAGTGAAGTGCATGGAATGTGACCAACCGGCGGCCTGGTTATGTATGGAATGTATCTACGAATTCAATGAAACCGGCGCGCTGTGCGATGAACACGCGCGCGAGCATCCCCACGGCAACTATGGCGAGCCTATGCCGTGGGTCAACTCCCCGCGCGTGGGCATGTGCGGTTACGATGGCCCGGCGACGCCGCCCTACTGATCGCTTTCGTTTGACTTTCAACTTTTGACAATGAAAGGTGGATACGATATGATGCAACCTCTGGATAATTTGCATTGGTGGCAGCGCGGCGTAGTCTACCAAATCTACCCGCGCAGTTTCAAGGATACGACCGGCAACGGGGTGGGGGATTTGCAGGGCGTCATCGAAAAGCTGGATTACCTGCGTGACCTGGGTATCGATGCGCTCTGGCTCAGCCCGTTCTACCCCTCGCCGATGGCCGACTTCGGCTACGACGTGGCCGATTACTGCGATGTAGACCCGCTCTTCGGCGACCTGGCGACGTTCGACCGGCTGGTGGCGGAAGCGCACCGGCGCGGCCTCAAGATCATTATTGACTGGGTGCCTAACCACACGTCCGACCAGCATCCCTGGTTCATCGAGAGCCGCAGCAGCCGCGACAATCCCAAGCGCGATTGGTACATCTGGCGTGATCCCGCCCCCCTCCCGGCCTCCCCCCACAGGGGGGAGGAGCAGGGCGGCGAACCCCTCCCCCCTGTGGGGGGAGGTGGGGTGGGGGGAGGTCCGCCCAACAACTGGGGCAGCTTCTTCGGCGGCCCCGCGTGGACCTATGACGAGCTGACCGGTCAATACTACCTGCACCAGTTCTGCAAGGAACAACCCGAACTGAACTGGCGCAACCCGCAGGTCAAGGCCGCGATGTTCGACACGCTGCGTTTCTGGCTGAAGCGCGGCGTGGATGGCTTCCGCATGGACGTGATCGGCCTGATCATCAAGGACAAAGACCTGCGCGACAACCCGCCCAATCCCAATGCGCCCGCGAATCTACCCGCCAACGACCTCTTTAGCCGCCTGTTGCAGGTCTACAACATGGATCAGGACGACGTACACCCGGTCATCCGCGAGATTCGCGGCGTGCTGGACGAGTACGACGACCGCTGCGGCATCGGCGAACTGTGGGGGCCGCTGGATCGCTGGGTGAAGTACTACGGCGAACACGGGGAAGAATTGCACCTGCCCTTCAACTTCCGCCTGATGGACGGGATGACGTGGAACGCGCAACAGATGCGCGCCGTCGTGGATGCGTTGGAGGCGGCGCTGCCCGATTTCGCCTGGCCCAACTACGTCCTGGGCAATCACGACCGCACCCGCCTGGCGACGCGCTTCGGCGGCGAGGCGCAGGCGCGGGTGGCGGCGATGCTACTCCTCACCCTGCGCGGCACGCCGACGATCTACTACGGCGAGGAAATCGGGATGGAAGATGTACCGATTCCGCCGGAGAAAATCCAGGACCCGCAGGGTATCAACCTCGGCCCGGAGCGCACCCGCGACGTCTGCCGCACACCGATGCAGTGGGATGCCGGTCCTAACGCGGGGTTCAGTCCGGCGGGCGTGGAGACGTGGCTGCCCCTCGCCGCCGATTACGCCACGCGCAACGTCGCCGTGCTCACTGCCGATCCGAAATCCATTTTGACGCTCTACCGTCGCCTGCTGCACCTGCGGCGCGCGACGCCCGCCCTGTACGGCGGCAGCTACCGTCCATTGGACGTGGCCTACGATGATGTTTACGTCTACCTGCGCGAAGATGGGGCGCAGCGCTACCTCGTCGCGCTCAACTTTGCCGCCGCGCCGCGCACACTGGCGATTCCGGGCGAAACGGCAGGCCGCCTTGTTCTCTCCACCCACCTCGACCGCGAAGAAGCCGTCTCCCTGGACGCCCTGACCCTGCGCGCGAACGAGGGCTTGATTATCGCGTTGTAGCTGACCCAGACCTGACAGGTCTTCCGAGACCTGTCAGGTCTGCACGAATGTACACTAATTTTGATTTCCATTCGTGAAGATTCGCGTAGATTCGTGTAGATTCGTGTAGATTCGTGGTTAATCTTTGGAGGATGTATGGAAAATCTGAAATGGTGGCAGACGGCCGTCTTCTACCAGATTTACCCGCGCAGTTTTGCGGATGGGAACGGCGACGGCATCGGCGATTTTGTCGGCATGACCGAGAAACTCGACTATCTCAAAGACCTGGGCGTTGATGCGCTGTGGCTCTCGCCGCATTATCCTTCACCGCAGGCCGATTGCGGGTACGACGTGGCGGATTACACGGGCGTCGCGCCGGAGTACGGCACGCTGGACGACTTCAAGACGTTCCTCGCCGAGGCGCACCGGCGCAATATCCGCGTGATTCTGGACATGGTCTTCAATCACACGTCGGATCAGCACCCCTGGTTCATTGAAAGCCGCAGCAGCCGCGACAACCCCAAACGCGATTGGTACGTCTGGCGCGACCCTTCCCCCCTCCCGGCCTCCCCCCATGGGGGGGAGGAGCAGGGCGGCGAACCCCTCCTCCCATTGGGGGGAGGTAGGGAGGGGGGTGGACCGCCCAACAACTGGGAATCCACCTTCACCGGCTCGGCGTGGGAGTACGACGCAACCACCGGGCAGTACTACTACCACTTCTTCCTCAAAGAGCAGCCCGACTTGAACTGGCGCAACCCGGAGGTCAAGGCCGCGATGTGGGATGCGGTGCGTTTCTGGCTCGACCTGGGCGTGGACGGCTACCGGCTGGATGCCATTGGCACGATCTTCGAGGACCCCGACCTGCCCGACCAGACGACGGGCATGACGTTGCTCGATCTTTATCGCATGGGGATGGTGGCGCAATCGCCGAGCGAGGCGGAAGCGGTGAAAGACGTGTGGAAGGAGATGTTCAAGTATCAGGTGGATCGCTTTGACGAGATGCACCCCCTGATGAAAGAACTACGCACCGTGGTGGACGAGTACGCAGACCGGATGCTGATCGGCGAGGATGACAACATCGCCTACTACGGCAACGGCGACGACGAGCTGCACATGGTCTTCAACTTCCCGCTGGTGCGCACCGACCGCCTGACGCCGGAGCACATTCGCCGGAATCAGGCCGAGCGGTTATCGGCGTTGCCGCCGGGTGCATGGCCCTGCAACACGCTGGGCAATCACGACTCGCCGCGCGTGTGGAGCCGGTTTGGCGATGGCGTCCACGACCGCGAACTGGCGCAACTCTCGCTCGCGTTGATGCTGACGCTGCGCGGCACGCCATTCCTCTACAACGGCGAGGAAATCGGCATGACGAACATGGCCTTCGATGACATCACCGTGTTGCGGGATACGGTTGCGCTGCGCCAATACGACATGGCGGTGAATGTGGGCGGTATGGAACCCCAGGCTGCGGCCGCATTGGTGTGTGGGGAAACGCGGGACAGATGCCGCACACCGCTGCAGTGGGCCAACGCGCCCAACGCCGGTTTCTGCCCGGCGGAGGTGACGCCCTGGCTGCCGGTCAACCCGAACTACGCCGAAGGCGTGAACGTCGCCGATCAAGTGGATGACCCGCGCTCGCTGCTCGCCTTCTACAGGCGGATGCTGGCGATCCGCAAACAGACGCCGGCTCTCATCGCCGGCGATTACACGCCGCTGTTGGAGGATCACGCGGACTGCCTGTGCTTCCTGCGCCAGACCGAAGGACAAACATGCCTGGTCGTCCTCAACTACTCGGACGAGACCCACACGCTGGCTTTCGACCTGAACGGCTCGCCTGCGCGCCTGATTTTCTCGTCCGCCGACCGGACAGATGCGGGCGACCTGTCAGCGTTGACACTCGCGCCCTTCGAGATCTACATCGCCGAGCTGAATTTGTAGCGCGAGTTGCCAACTCGCGCTACTGATGCTACCTTTGACATCGACTACTCGACTACTTGACTATCTGACTACCTGACTACTTGACTATCCGACTACCTGACGACCTTGACTATTACCGCTCTCGTCCTGGTGCTTATCTCGGCGTTCACCCACGTGGGGTGGAACGTGCTCGGCAAGCGCGATCACCCCACGGCGGCGTTTTTGTTGATGGCAACCTTGCTTGGTTGTCTGTGCCTGTCGCCATCGCTGCTCTTTTTCGGGCGGGCGCTGGCGGTGTTCCCGGCGGCGGTGTGGATGTGGCTGGGCGTCACGGGCATCTTTCAGGCGCTCTACTACGTGGCGTTAGCGGGCGCGTACCGCACGGGCGATATGTCGGTGGTCTACCCGCTGGCGCGCTCGGTCCCGGTGGCGCTTGTGGCGTGCGCCAACGTGCTGCTGGGACGCCGTGCGCAGTTGAGCCTTGTGGCTTTGGCCGGGATCGGGTTGATCATTGCGGGTGGGTTCGTGCTGCCGCTGCGCCGCTTTTCCGTGCAGTGGCGCGACTACCGGCAGGTTGCCACGGCCTTCGCGCTGCTCGCAGCGGTGGGGACGGCGGGTTACTCGCTGGTGGACGATCACGCGCTGCGGCTGCTGCGGGCCGTGCCCGGCCTGCCCGTCAGTCCGGTGGCGGCGACGCTGCTGTATGCGTTCTTCGAGGGCTTGAGTTCGGCAGTGTGGCTGACGCTGTGGATCGCGTGGCGCAGCGTTCGTCGCGCGGAGGTGTGGGACGTGGCGCGCTTCCACCTGGGCCGCGCGTGGCTGGCGGGGTTCTTCATCTACTTGGGCTACACACTCGTTCTGGTGGCGATGGGCTTCGCGGCGAACGTCAGCTACGTCGTTGCCTTCCGCCAGATCAGCATCCCATTGGGTGCGCTTGTGGGCGTCTTCGCCCTCAAAGAGCCGCGCTACCGGCCCAAATTCGCCGGCGTCCTCATCATGTTCGCCGGACTTGTGCTTGTGGGGATTGGGTAAAAGATGCAAGATGCAGGATGCAGGATACAAGATCAGAAATCCTACATCTTGCCTCCTGCTTCATGATTCTTTAGGAGGTGTGACATGCGTGTAGTCGTTATCGGTGGCACGGGCCATGTGGGGACGTATTTGGTGCCGCGTCTGGTGGAGGCGGGGCACGCGGTGGTGGTCGTCAGTCGCGGGGGACGCGAGCCGTACAGCCCGCACGGGGCGTGGCAGGCGGTGCAGCGGGTGATGCTGGATCGCGCCGCGGAGGAAGCGGCGGGGACGTTCGGGCAGAAGATTCGCGCGCTGGAGCCGGACGCCGTCATCGACATGATCTGCTTTACGTTGGAAAGCGCGCAGCATCTCGTCGAGGCGCTGCGCGGGCAGGTGCAGCACTTCCTGCATTGCAGCACGGTCTGGGTGCATGGCTACACCACGACTGTTCCCGTGACCGAGGACGCGCCGCGCCGCCCAATCGGGGATTACGGGATCAAGAAGGCGGCCATCGAAGCCTACCTGCACACCGAAGCGCGCAGCAACGGCTTCCCGGAGACGTGCATCCTGCCGGGGCACATCGTCGGGCCGGGGTGGGTGCCGCTGAATCCACAGGGCAACTTCAACCCGGAGGTGTACGCGAAGCTGGCGCGCGGCGAGGAGGTGACGCTGCCGAATCAGGGCCAGGAGTTGCTCCACCACGTTCACGCCGACGACGTGGCGCAGCTCTTTATGAAGGCGCTGGCGAACTGGAACGCCGCCGTCGGTGAGAGCTTCCACGCCGTCTCACCGGCTGCGCTCACCCTGCGCGGGTACGCGGAGGCCGTCGCCGGGTGGTTCGGGCAGCAGGCCAATCTCAAGTTCCTGCCGTTTGCGGAATGGGAAAAGACCGTTTCTGAGAAAGACGCCGACGCGACGTGGGGGCACCTGGAGCACAACCCCAACTGCTACAGCATCGTCAAGCCGCGTCGCTGGCTGGATTACCAGCCGCGTTACTCGTCGTTGCAGGCGATCTACGAAGCGGTTCAACGTCTCATTGCGGATGGGGTGATTCTGTAGCTGTCAGCAGTCAGTTTTCAGCGATCGGCCAGAAAGCTGAGAGCTGATCGCTGACGGCTGATGGCTGAAAGCTGAGGGCTAATATGACATACGGGGCGATTTTTCAAATCAACATTTCTCAAGGCGGTGTGCCGAAGCTGGCAGTGCGCGAGGCCGAGGTAACGGAGTTGGGCCTGGTAGGCGACGCGCATCATAACACCAAAGTCCACGGTGGGCCGACGCGGGCGCTGTGCCTGTATGCGCTGGAGCGTATCCTGGCGCTGCAAGCGGAGGGGCATCCGATTTTTCCTGGTTCGACGGGCGAGAATCTCACGCTCGTGGGACTGGATTGGGACGCCATTGTGCCGGGCGTGCGCTTGCGGCTGGGCGACACCGTCGAGATTGAGGTCACGAAGTACACCGAGCCGTGTCCCAAGGTCACCGCGTCGTTTGCGGGTGCGGACATCAGCCGGATGGCGCAGGATAAACACCCCGGTTGGTCGCGCGTCTATGCTCGCGTGGTTACGCCGGGTCACATCGCTATCGGCGACCGGGTGACGCTGCTTGCTTAACCAAAGTAATCTGATACCGCGAATCACGCGAATCCTCGCTAATTTTGTACTGGTCAAGATGATTTTGCAGCGAACACTCAAAGAATCGTACACGGATTTGGCGGATTTTAAGGAAAGAAATCTGTGTTTTCCGTGTTATCCGAGTACCATTACAGCTTGAATGTGCAAGTGGCAACTTGGCTTATCTAGGAGATTTGCGTAGATTAGCGAGATTAACGGTTTGTTTTCTGGGAGAGTTCGTTATGGAAATTCGCTCTGCGAACAGTGTGTGGCTCTGGTCCGGTGAACCGCCGTATTCGTTGCCGGAAGACGATTTTCACCCGTGGCTGGAACGGTATCCGGCAGAAACCGCTGATGTGCGTGGCGCGGTGCTCGTCTGCCCTGGCGGTGGCTACAATCATCGTGCGGCGCACGAGGCGGAGCCGATTGCCCGGCGCTTCAACACCTGCGGCTTTCATGCGTTTGTCGTTCACTATCGCGTGACGCCGCACCGGCATCCCGCGCCGCTGCTGGATGCATCGCGGGCGCTGCGTCTCATCCGCGCCCACGCGGACGCATGGCGCGTGGACCCGGCGCGCATCGCCGTGTGCGGCTTCTCGGCGGGCGGGCATCTCGCCGCCAGCCTGGGCGTCCACTACGGGATGGAGGCGCTCAACACCGGCGACGACCTCGACGCGATCAGCGCGCGCCCCGATGCGCTCATTCTCGCCTATCCGGTGATCACGTCCGGCGAATTCGCACATCGTGGTTGCTTCGACACGCTGCTGGGGCCGGGCGCGGCGCCGGAGTTGCGGCGGCTGATGTCGCTGGAATTACAGGTTACGCCGGAGACGCCGCCTACCTTTCTCTGGCATACTGCCGAAGATGGTAGTGTCCCCGTGGAGAACAGCCTGCTCTTCGCGGCGGCGCTGCACAAGCACGGCGTCCCGTTCGAGCTGCACGTCTATCCCCACGGGCGTCACGGCCTGGGCCTGGCCCCGGAGGATGCTCACGTGGCGACGTGGGCGGAGCTGTGCGGTGAGTGGCTACGAGAAACATTCAATCATTTGTGCGTTTAGCTGCAATATCTGCGACCGGATGCAAAAAGCAATAGACTTGTCTCCGAATAGGTTTCGGATGCAGATTCTCGCGGATTTGTAGAGAATGCTCTGCTTTCCGAAGCCGCCTACGCTGTGCGGGTGAAAGACCTGTGTTACCGGTTGTATTACACCTGCGCATCGCCTGATCCAGAGAGTGGCGCGGTCAGAGACCGGCCATAGCGCGCGTTCCCCCTGAACTGAAATGTGCCCGATGATCGTAAAGTATAGACAAAATCCCGGTACTAGGGTAAACTTGGAGGAAGAGACTTCTTGATACTTCAATCGTTGCTCGTTATGGGAGTGTCTGCGATGCAGCGAAAGGGAGAACTGAGATGAAAGATGCTGATAAAACGCAGGCTCAACAAATAGAGGAACTAGCCTGTCTGCGTCGTCGGATTGCCGAACTGGAAGCGGCAGAAGAGGAGATGTTTCAGGCCATTAACCATCCTACGTTGATCCTCAGTCCCCAATATGTGGTGATGGCCGCCAATCGGGCTGCAGCGGAGGCCACGGGCCTGACCGTCGAGGAACTGGTAGGTAAGTATTGCTACGAGGTCTTTCATGGAACCTCGCATGTTGTTGATGGGTGTCCTATGGCGCAGATGCTTTGCTCAGGGCATCTGGAAGCAGCGGAAACGCCGGCGCTGCATGGCGTCTTCTTTATCTCCTGTACCCCGGTGTTCGATGCGCAGGGGGACCTCGACAAGGTCATTCATATCGCCACAGACGTTACTGACCTCAAACGGGCAGAGGCCGCATTGAAGGAGCAGTATTCCACCTTTCGCAGCATCATTGATAGCGCCAATGCGTTGATCTTCTCGGTGGACCGGCAATACCGGTACACCAGTTTCAACCAGGCTCACGCCGCCGCTATGAAGGCGCTCTATGGCGCAGAGATTGAAACCGGTCACAGTTTGCTGGATTATATGACCGTGAAGGAAGATCGAGAGACCGCCAGGGGTAACCTTGATCGAGCCTTAGCCGGAGAGCAATTTGTGGAGGAAGCCTGTTTGGGAGAGGAACTTCGGTCGCGCCGCTATTTTCAAGTTTCATACAGCCCCATCAAGAATGAAGACGGAGCGATCATCGGCGTGGCTGTGCTGGCGCAAGATATGACCGATCGCAAGCTGGCCGAGGAAGCATTGCAGCGGTCAAACCGCAAATTGCGCGCCATCAGCAACTGCAATCAAGTCCTCTTACGGGCAGTTGACGAACAGACCTTGCTCAAGGAGATATGCCGCATTGTTTGTGATGAGGCCGGGTATCGGATGGCCTGGGTGGGCTATGCCGAAAACGACGAGGCCAGGACCATCCGCCCTGTCGCCTGGGCCGGGGTCGAGGATGGGTATCTCGAACAGGCCGGGTTTACCTGGGCCGATACGGAATGGGGGTGCAGCCCTGCCGGAATAGCCATCCGCAGCGGTGACATCACCACTGCCCAGGATTTCACGACCGATCCCCGCATAGCCCCGTGGCGGGAAAGCGCCCTGCAACGGGGCTATCGCTCCAGCATCACATTGCCCCTCAAGGATGAGAACGCTCACACCTTTGGTATTCTCAATATTTATGCCGCGGAACCCAATGCCTTTACATCCGGCGAAATCCAGCTTTTGGCAGAACTGGCCGGCGATCTGGCCTTCGGCATCAACGCACTGCGCACGCGCGTTGAACGCCAGCGGGCGGAAGCAGCACTCAGAGAGGCACATTCACGTTTAGAACAGTCGGCGAAATTCACCGAGGCGCTGCTTTCGGCAATACCCACGCCTGTGTTCTACAAAGACAGGGAAGGCCGCTATCTGGGGTGCAACCGCGCTTTCACCGAGGTGATGGGCGTGACAGCGGCAGAGATGGCCGGCAAAACCGTTTACGAACTCTGGCCTGGCGAACATGCCCAGGTCTACCACAGCAAAGACCTGGAGCTGATGGAAAATCCTGCCCTGCAGATATATGAATTCATGGTGCGGGACAAGGACGGCGTGGACCGCCCGGTCATCTATGTCAGGAATGTCTTCCGCGATGCAAACGATCAGGTGGCAGGCATCGTTGGCGCCTTTCTGGACATCACCGAACGCAAAAAGGCGGAAATGCAGATCAGGGACAGCGAACAGCTTTTCCGCGCGCTGGTGGAGAATTCGCCCGACTTTATCGCCCGTTACGACCGGGAATACCGTCGCGTTTATGTCAACCCGGCCATGCAAAAGCTGTTCGGAAAACCGGCAGATGAAGTGCTCAATCAGACACCGGTTCACGTCCCTGCTATCTACATTGATCATTTACGGCAGGTGTTTGAGACCGCTGCCGAGTGCGCCATTGAGATGCCGTTCCGTACGGCCCAGGGCGAGATGCGCTGGGGACATGTGCGCTTTGTGCCGGAATTCGGTCCGGACGGCCAGGTGGCTTCTGTCATGGCCATCGGGCGCGATATCCACGAAATCAAACAGGCCGAACAAGAACGCCTGGCCCATCTGCGTTTTTTTGAATGTATGGATCAAATCAATCGGGCCATCCAAGGCACGACAGATCTCGAACAGATGATGGGCGATGTCCTGGATGTGGTCTTAACGATTTTCGATTGCGATAGGGCAGGTTTGGTCTATCCCTGCGATCCGGAGGCGGCCACGTGGCATGTGCCTATGGAACGGACGCGGCCGGAATATCCTGGCGCCCATCTCCTGGCAGGTGAACTATCTATGGATGCTGGCGTCGCCGAGAAGCAACGCACGCTGCGCGCCACAGAGGGTCCGGTGACATTTGGTCCAGGAGCTGCGCATCCCTTGCCGGTGGAAGTGGCGGAGCGTTTCAACTTTCAGTCATTGATGGGCATGGCGTTGTACCCCAAGGTGGGTAGCCCCTGGGAATTCGTGCTGCAACAGTGTTCTTATCCCCGCGTCTGGACGCCGGAGGAAGAGCGACTTTTCCAGGAAATCGGTCGGCGGCTAGAAGACAGCCTGGGTACCTTGTTGACTTATCAACAACTGCAAGATAGCGAAGCCCGCTACCGCCTCATTGCCGAAAACACCGCGGATACCATCGTCGTCTTCGATTTGGACCTCAAGCTGGTATATGTCAGCCCGGCGGTGTTCAAGCTGCGTGGCTATACGGTTGAAGAGACCATGACCCAATCCCTGGAGCAAATCCTGACCCCCGCCTCTCTGCAAACAGTGCACAAATTGCGGGCCGAACAAATAGCTCTGGAGGCAGACGCAACCGCCGATCTGTCCAGAACTGTGTTGCTGGAACTTGAGGTGTATTGCAAAAGTGGGGCGACGATCTGGGTTGAGCTTACTGCATCCATCTTACGCGATGTTCATCTCAAACCAACCGGCATACTGGCCGTAATCAGAGACATCACCGCGCGCAAGCAGGTGGCGGAGGCGCTGCGGCGGGCGCACGATGAGATGGAGGAGCGCGTTAATCAGCGCACGGCCGAGTTAAGGAAAGCCAACGAGCAACTGACTGCGCTCTACCGGGTGGGCCAGGTTATCACGGCGCCGTTGCAGTTGAGAGTGGTCCTTGATGCGATCACACGCAGCACGGCCGAGTTGTTGGGCGCAGACACCGGGGTGATATTGCTGCTAGACGAAGCCGGAGAGACGTTGACCATCCAGGGCGCCTTTGGATTGAGCGAAACAGTGGTAAAGGGAACTCATGATCGGGTTGGTGAAAGCATTGCCGGACGGGTTGTGCAGACGGGTGAGCCGATAATTGCCAATGATTTGCCCAATGATCCGCGTTTCTACAATCCTTCCGCCGCAAATGAGGGTTTGCTGGCCTGCGCCAGCGTGCCTCTTGTGGTGGGAGGAAAGATTATCGGGACACTGGATATCCACAGTAAGACCGATCGCTTTGCCTTCAACGAAGAACATATCCATATCCTCAACCTGTTGGCCAGCCAGGCAGCTATTGCCATTGAGAATGCCCGGCTGTATGAACAACTGCAACTGGCCCACGATGAACTGGAAATGCGGGTGCAACAACGCACCACCGAACTGGCCGCCACCAATGCGCAACTGCAACAAGACATCATCGAGCGCAAGCGGGTGGAGAACGAGCTACGACAAAACCGTGAGGCCGCGCTGCGATTTTCCGAGCAGTTGGCGGCGCTCCAGCAAGTGACCATTCAACTTTCCAAGGCCGAATCTGCCGATGACTTGTGCCGGCGTGCGGTCGAGTTGGCGCGCTCCCACCTGGGATTCGACCGGGTCGGTATCTGGCTTATCGAAGAGGATGGTGCCTTCCTGCGCGGTTCGTTTGGGACAGACGAACAAGGCAATCTGCGAGACGAACGCAACCTGCGAGTTGAATTCAGGCACGGAGGCCTGGGTTGGCAAGTCTTCTCGCAAAAGCAGCCTGTGGCTTATAGCGAGCGCACCCCATTGGTGCATCAGGGACGGGCATTGGGCGAAGGCCCCCTTGCGGCAGGCGCGCTTTGGGATGGTGACCAGGTCATCGGCCTCATCTATACCGATAATCTAATCAGCCATCAGCCTATCACCGA
>JAIOAS010000038.1:0-19168 GCA_019873725.1 Chloroflexota bacterium
CGCGGCCGGCGTCCTCATCTACCTGACCCGCGTGCAGCCCAAGAAAGAGGAGATCACCCACGTGCAGAAAATCGATCTCACCGGCGACGTACACCTGGAGCAGATGAAGTGTACGTCCTGCGGCGGCGCGCTGGGCAAAGAGAACCTCATCGTGCGGGCCGGCGCGATTTTCGTGGATTGCCCTTACTGCGGAGCTTCCTACCAGATCGAAGAAGCGCCTAAGTGGTAAAAGAGGCAGGCAGCAAGGGGCAGGATTGATTCTTGCATCCTGTATCTTGCATCTTGAAAGATGGCAACCAACGGGTTTTGGAACGAGCTGCGGAAAGAGTTGGCGCGGCTGTGGCCTGCGTCACCTGAACCGCCTGCGCCGGGATTGTACACGTACCCCATCGCGTTGGATGGCGGGCAGCGACGCGTGCACCTGCGCGTCGAAGCGGACGGCAGTGGCATCCTCTTCATTGACGTGACCGAGGTGATCCACCTCAACACCACCGCCGTGGAGATGGCGAAGCTGGCGCTGGACGGCGTTCCCCTGGAGCGGGCGCGCGATATGCTGCTGCGGCGCTTCAACCGCGTGGACAAGGCGCGCCTCACCCGCGAACTGGCCGACGTCTACACGATGGTGCAGCGCCTCAAGGAGCCCGGCGACGGCTGCCCGACCTGCGCCCTTGCCGGTCAACTGACCTTTAACCCGATTTTCAGCACACCCGTTCACGCCCCTTACAAAGCCGATGTCGCGCTCACCTACGGGTGCAACAATGCGTGCGCGCACTGCTACAACGAGCCGGACCGCTTCACGATGCCGTCTTTGCCGTTGGACGACTGGTTCCGCGTGTTCGACAAACTTGCTGCCATCGGCATCCCGCACATCATCCTCACCGGCGGCGAGCCGACGCTACACCCCGACCTGCCTGCCATCATCCGCTACGCCGATGGCCTGGGGCTGATCGTGGGTATGAACACCAACGGCCGCTTGCTCTCTCACGCTCCCACGCTGGAAAAACTCGCCGAGGCCGGGTTGAACCACGTGCAGATTACGTTGGAGACCTACCGGGCCGCTGTCCACGACGCGATGGTCGGCGCGCCGGGCGCGTTTGCGCAGACGGTGCGCGGCATCGAAAACGCGCTGGCGAGCGGCGTGCACACCATCACCAACAGCACACTGACGCGCCGCAACGTTCAGGATGCCGTCGCCATCGTCGAATTCCTGCACGGCCTGGGAGTGCGCACATTTGCGATGAACGGGATGATCTACGCCGGCGGCGGGTTCGCCGACCCAGACGCTATCCCCGCCGAAGAAATGGCGGCCACGCTGGCCGCCGTGCGCGACCGCGCCGAGGCGCTGGATATGCGTTTCCTCTGGTACACGGTGACGGATTACTGTCGTCTCTCGCCGCTGGCGCTGGGCCTGGCGCCGAAACGCTGCAACGCCGCCGAATACTCCATTTGTATTGAACCCAACGGCGACGTTTTGCCGTGCCAGTCGTATTATGTGGCGGGCGGCAATCTGCTTGACGATCCCTGGGACGTCATCTGGAATAGCCCGCTGTTTTTGAGCTTTCGCGAGCGTGAAACGGACCCGCTGGCGGCCGGTTTGCCGGAAGCGTGTTGGGACTGCCCCGACCTGGAGATGTGCGGCGGGGGGTGCCGGCTGGAACGCGAGGCGCGCGCCGGACAGCGGGCCGCCGAACACGGTTGCGCGCGGGCGCGGGTGCGCCCCCCTGGAGGGGGGGAAGCGCTCTCCCCCCCATTGGGGGGGATTAAGGGGGGGAAGGCCACCAGTTTTACCCCGCCTGCTGGGGCTGCGCGCGCTGTCACGCGCGCTACGGGACATTCGCAATAAGCGTCTGTATAAGTATAACTTTCCGAAAGCTGTGGCCGGTCTCCGACCGTGCCACTGCAGGCATACGCGGGCATGGTCGGAGACCGGCCCGAGCTGGAAAGATTTACAAACCCTGAGCATTGCAGTAACAGTATTTTGAAAGAGGCAACTATGCTGAGAGAAGGAACCATCCTCCAACAAAATCGCTATCGCATCACACATCTACTCGGCCGAGGTGGTATGGGCGCGGTTTACGCTGCCTGGCACCTGAGTCTGGAAATTCCCGTCGCTATCAAAGAGTTGACGCCGCAGGCCGATCTCGATCCGGAGATGCTGGCGCAACTGCGCACGCAATTCAAGCGTGAGGCTATGACGCTGGCGCGACTCAACCACAACAACCTGGTGCGCGTGCTCGATTCCTTTGAAGAGGGTGGCAACGCCTATCTGGTGATGGAGATGGTCGAAGGCGAGAGTCTGGCTGATCGCATCGGGCGTGAGGGCGCGTTACCCCAGGCGCTTGTGCTGCGCTGGGCGCAGCAGTTGCTCGATGCGCTGGCTTACTGTCACGGACAGAATGTGCTCCACCGCGACATCAAGCCGACTAACATCATCATCCGCTCTGACGATCAGGCCGTGCTGGTGGACTTCGGCCTGGTGAAGCTGTGGGATCCGCGCGATCCGCGCACGGTGACGGTGGTACGCGGCATGGGAACGCCGGAATACGCGCCGCCGGAACAGTACGAGGCGGAAGCCGGCTCCACCGATGTCCGCAGCGACATCTATGCCTTGGGTGCGACGCTCTATCATGCCCTGGTGGGGCAGGCTCCCCCCACGGCAACCAAGCGCGTCGTCAACCCGGCGGCGTTGATTCCGGTGCGTGCGTTGAATCCCAGCATCGACCCCGCCATCGAAGCGGCGTTGATGCGTGCGCTCGAGCTGCGGCCTATCGATCGTTTCCAGAGCGCGCGCGAAATGGCGGGTGCGTTGAGTGCTCCCGCGCAACATTACGCTCCACAACGTCCCCCCACCACCCCGCCCCCGCCGCAACCGCGTTCGCAGAGAGTGATGCCTCCTGCGCGAACGCAAGCTGTGCCCATCACCAAGCCACCGACACAACCGGGCGTTCAACAGGTATCGCAGCCGGTGCCGCAGCAAGCCCAACCCCAGATGCCGCAGCAAATGCCGCAGCAAATGCCGCCGCAACCGCCGCAACAAATGCCGGCGCAGATGCCGCACTATTTGCCGCCGCAGCCCAGGACGCGGCGCGAAAAGGGCATTGCCTCGATTGTCGCCTTTATCCTGGGGGTGATCGGCCTGGTCACGACGTTCGTTATCCCGATCTGCAACTTGCCTTTTCCGTTGATCGGCATTGTTTTGAGTATCCTGGGCATTCGCTCCAAACAACAGCGGGGACTGGCCTGGGCCGGGTTGGCGCTGTGTTTACTCACCTTGGGGCTGCTGGCGCTGTTGGCGCTGATCGGCGCGCTCCAATCGATGGGTAATTTGGGGAGTTTCTGAAACTCTGTCAAAAGCGAAGGAATCATGCGTTTCACCGTAATCGACACCATTCCCTTCAGACCGGATCGCGCGGCACTGGTGAAGCGATTGCGTCTTAGAGACGGCAGTGCTTACCTGGCCGATCTCCAACGTTTTGTGGATGAGGCTGAAGCCATCGCCAGGCCGAAGGCGCTTTACAAGGTCGCTTTTATCGACGAGCGAGGGGACGATTACGTCGTGGTGGATGGCGTGCGGCTGGATAGCCGGGTGTTGGCCGTGAATCTGGAGCCTGTCCATCGCGTGTTCCCTTATGTCGCCACTTGTGGCGTGGAACTGGATGCCTGGGCGCACGCCCAGCATGATATGCTCTTCAAATATTGGGCCGACGTCATCAAAGAAATCGCCGTGCGCGAAGCGCTACAGGCGCTTTTCGCGTATATGACGGAAAAGTATGGACTGGGCAAAATGGCGGCGATGTCACCGGGATCGCTCGACGATTGGCCGATGCCGCAGCAACGCCCACTCTTCACCATCCTCGGCGATGTGACGGGGGCGATTGGCGTGCAGCTCTCGGATAGTTTTGTGATGACGCCGAACAAGAGTTTGTCGGGGCTGCGGTTTGCGACCGCGGACGATTTCGCCAGTTGCCAGCTCTGCCCGCGCGAGAATTGTCCCGGCCGCCGTGCGCCCTACGACGACACCCTGTACGATCGCAAGTATCGTAAGGGTTAAAAGTTGAACCTTAGCATCTTATAAATGTCCCAACATCTGGCGAATGGTGAGGAGCAATTCACCCGGGCGCATAACCCTGATCGTCTTGCCGGTGGGGAAGTAATGGCGTGTGTTGAAGGTGACGAAGTATGGGCACGCTTCGTGCAGCGCGGCGACCAGAAGCGGCAAGTCTTTGGGATCGGCTTGGCCCGCGTAGACAACGAGTTCCTCTGGTGTGGGATCGGATACAATGCGCAGCGCGCGACTCACCAGCAACCGGAATTCCGGCAGTGCGGTAGGGAGTTTATCGGCGAGGTTGCGCGTAACCTCGGTGACGGCTTGCTCGGAGGTGACGCAATCCAGCAGTGTCAACTCACCCATCATGAGGATGATGTGACTCGCACTTTGCGCGCTGGGGGCAGCGGCTCCGGCAAAGATGACGTCGGCGTCAACGAAGACGCGGGGCTTACGCGACGGGAGTTCCGTACTTTTCGGCGACATAGCGATCGCGTTGAGCGCGGAGATCGTCGAGCAGCTCTTCGACGCTCAAGCCAGCCTCAAGGCGGGCGCGCTCAATTTCTCGCGCCAGCTCGGGCACCAGTGGCGCCAACGGCGTGAGCACCAGTACACCATCCAGGTCTACCAGATGAAAACTATCGCCGGTTTGAATGTTGTACCGCTCACGAATTGCGACAGGTAAGGTCAAAGTACCGCGCTGTCGGACTTGCAACGTCGTGGTCATTGGAAAACTCGCTTTCTGTTTTTCTGCATTGACTGATTTACTGATATTATACAATGGTAATGGCGCGATGACAAGAAATCTCATATCGAGTATCCAGTATCAAGCAACGAGTATCGAGTAGGAGGTAATCATGGCAATGGAATGGCTCAAAAATTTGTTTAGCGTCAAGCGTGCCGCCCCCCCACCGGCGGTAGCGCCGGGCATTTATCACGCGATGCAGGAGGCCGAGGGACTCTATACGCGTTTTCATTTGCGGGTGGAACGTGACGGTTCGGGGATGTTGATCGCCAACGCCGCCGCCGCCGCGCGGCTCTCGCCGACGGGTGTCCTCATCGCCAAGGATTTGCTCGACGGCAAGCATGAAGATGCAATTCTGCGGGACCTTGCTGCCCATTTTCGTGGGGCTTCCGAGGCTATGATGCGGGCAGACATCGCCCAGGTGAACGCGCTCATCCAACAAATCATCACGCCAGGGGACACGTACCCGGTCTACAACCTCGATGACGCTGCGCTCTCTCCTTACGGCGCGCAACTGATTGCCCCTCTCCAGGCCTCCCTGCCGCTGGCTGAACCGGAGAAGATTGTGCCGCTTCTCGACAAGTTGTGGGACGCCGGCATCCCGCACGTGACGCTGCTGGCGCCGCCGGCTCCTGACGCCGACCACCTCGTCCGCGCCATCGAGCACGCCGAAGACCTGGGGATGATCGCCGGGGTGCGCGGGCGTGCCACCGATCTGTGGAACGTCGAACTCCTGACCGCTCTAACTCAGGCCGGCGTCGATCACATCACCTTCCTCTATGCCTCCAACGCTCCTGCCGTCCACGATGCGCTGTGCGGCGCGGGCGATCACGCTGCTGCGGTTGCGCTGTTGGCATGGCTGGAAGCGAACCAACTGTGCGCCGTCGCGGAACTGCCGCTTGTCCAGACAACGTTGTTCACGCTCAATGCCACGGTCCGTACGTTGATCGCGCAGGGCGCGGACAACATCGCCTTCGTGGCCTACGTCACCACCGACGCCGCGCTTGCCGAACAGGACGGCATCTTCGCTGCCGACGCCATGCCGCAGGTCGCTACGATGGTCGAGGAGGCCGCGCATGAGGCGCAGGCCCGCTTTATCTGGGATCCGCCTGTGCAGCGCGACCCGGCGCAGTCGCTGGCCGCCCAGGTACAGCGCGGCCCGCGGTGCTCCGGCGACGTGGCCGTGCGCGTGGAACCGGATGGCCGCGTCATCCCACCGCGTGGCCCGTACCAGAGTGCCGGGAATCTGCTGGAGATGCCGTGGAACGCCATCTGGGATCACGCGGTCTTCCGCCGCTACCGTGAGCGCGTGGAAGCGCCGACGCACTGTGATCGGTGTCCTGGCCTGGCGATTTGTGCCGCCGATTGTCCCCGCGAACCGGCGGGGTGGGCGCAGGTATAAGCGGCTTCGCCGGAGCCGCGAGTTCACTATCGCGCGCGCTTTGGAAGACAAACCGCTAATCTCGCTAATCTACGCGAATCTTTCTTAAGAATTAGCGAGGATTCGGGGTTGAAATATTTGTCCTCGTTGACGTGGCTTGCCACATGGGGACTGCTCTGTCATTGGAGGTGTGGGATGAAAAATAAACGCTTATACCATGCACTGGCTGTGTTGCTGCTGGCGATGCTGCTGTTATCTTTGAGGGGGCCGGTGTATGCCCAGAATTACAGCTTCGCCGTGCCGGAACTGTTGATGCAGGTCTACGTCCAGCCGGACGGTTCCACGCAGATTATCTACGACATCACCTTCGAGAATTTCGGGAGCACCATCGATATTGTGGACATCGGCACCCCGCACAGCAATTACAACATCAGCACGATGAGCGCCTCCATCGATGGCGTGGCGCTGACCGACATCCGCAAGTCCGAGTACGTCAATCCCGGTGTGGAAGTGCATCTGGCGGGCAAAGCTATCCCCACGGGGGGAAAAGGCACCCTGCACTTTGAGATGACCATGCCGGAGATGATCTTCAGCGATACGACGAACAAAGAAAATGCCTCGTTGCAAATCACGCCCACGTGGTTCGACAGCAGCCTGGTGCGCGGCACAGGGACAATCGAGATCCGCATCACGATGCTCGAAGGCATTCAGCTTGACGAGGTGCTGTATCAAGATGTGCCGTTCACCGACAAGGGTACCGAGAACGGGCGTGTGGTCGCCGTGTGGCGTTACGAGAACGTCTCCGCGACGAAAGCGTATCGTGTGGGTGTCTCTTTTCCGCAGCGTGGTCTCACCAATATCACCAAAGTGAGTACCTGGGATCTGTTCACCCGCTGGCTTGGGCAGTTTATGGGGGGCATCGGCAGTATCATCGGTTTTTGTTTCCCGATGGCGGTACCTGTCTTCATTATATGGTCGATTGTCCGGGGAGCGATAAAGGCCAGCAAGCCGAACTATCTGCCGCCCATCGCCCAGGTGGAAGGTGGTGGAATCAAGCGTGGACTGACCGCGCCCGAAGCCGCCGTTATCCTGGAACTGCCCTTGACTAAGGTGTTGATGCTTGTCATTTTTGGCTTGCTCGAAAAGGGGCTGGTGCGGAAAGTGAAGGGGACCGGCTCGCTGACCGAGGCTTTGACGGTGGAAATCGCCGAACCCTACCGCACCGATTTGAAGGACGCCGACGCGCGCGCGCAGTATCGACGTTCCGTTGCCCAAAAGCAAGGCACGGTGATCCACAATTACGAGGACGCCTTCCTGGACCTGATCCAGGAAAATCCCGGCAAGCCGGTGAAGAATCTAAACGTGGTCAAGCCGATGCAGAAGCTGGTTGACATCGCGGCTGCCAAGATGCAGGGCTTCGATCTTTCGGACACGCGGGATTATTACCGCCGTGTCATCGAGCGCGCGATGCAGCAGGCTGCCGCGTTGGGCGATATCGAACAGCGCCAGCAATACCTCGATAAGTACGGGTCGTGGGTGATGCTCGATAAGGACTACCGCAGCGTGATGACCGTCGGCAACTATAACTACTGGCCCATCTGGGCGCGCCAGACCCATGCAGTGGGGACAGGCGCCGCCGGTGCGACGACCGCCAGGCCCGCGGCCGCGTCGAGTGGGCGCCCTGCTCCCAAGTTCGGCGATGTGGCTTCCTCTTTTGCGGGCTGGGCAGAGACAACAATGGGCGGCATGGCAGCGGCGATTATGCCTACTTCACTACAAAAGCCCGCGCCGGTCACCAGAACATCCTCTTCGAGCGGCGGTTTTCGCAGCAGTTGCGCGTGTGCCTGCGCCGGGTGTGCCTGCGCGTGCGCGTGCGCGGGTGGGGGGCGGTAGATTTTCGATTTTGGATTGCGGATTTTGGACCTGCGATTCCAGCAGCCGCTCCTGCAGCGACTGGGGGGCGGTAGATTTTCGATTTTGGATTGCGGATTTTGGACCTGGCGGTGGACGGCAGGGCTTGGAGGTATCAAGGTTATGAGAAATAGAAGCGTTTTTCGTATACTGGCACTATTCACGTTGTTGATGTTGATGACGGCCGGCGGCGGACCGGTGGCGGCGCAGAGTTACAGTTTCGGCGTGCCGGATTTGCGGATGCAGGTTTACGTGCAGCCGGATGCCTCGGTGAAAATTGTCTACGACATTACGTTCAACAACTACGGCAGTCCTATCGATATCGTGGACATCGGCGTGCCGCATAGCCATTACAGCATCAGCAATATGAGCGCCTCGATCAACGGGGTCAGCTTGCGCGACATCCGCAAATCGGAATACGTCAATCCCGGTGTTGAAGTGCACCTGGGTAACCAGGCCATTCCACGCGGCTCGAGCGGCACCTTGCACTTCGAGTTCAGCATGCCCGACCTGGTCTTCCAGGACACGACGAACAAGGCCCTTGCCTCATTGCAGATCACGCCGACCTGGTTTGACGGCGACCTGGTGCGTGGCACATCGAACATCCAGCTTGCCATCTACATGCTCGAAGGCATCCACCCCGACGAAGTGTTGTATCAGGATGTGCCATTTACCAACAAAGTGCTCTACCAGGGGCGCGCCGTCGCCGTGTGGCAGTGGCCGCAAGGGACCGCGACGCAGGCGTATCGCGTCGGCGTGTCATTCCCGCAGCGCGGCATGACCCGCGTGGTCAAGATGACGCTCCTCCAGTTGACCAACAAGTGGCTGGCGGACAATCCCACCACCCGGTTGATCCTGGGTGCGGCAGCGATGATCATGTTCACCGTGCTTTTCTTCCGTTTTTCGGGTGGGACCGGCTTTTCGGTATTCACCATTTTGGGCGGCGGCCTTCTCGTGCTCTTGTTCATCAGCCCGCTCTCCGCGCTGATTGCGCCGGTGATCATCGCGCCACTCGTCGTGCTCAACGAAAGCTCGTTGAAGAAGAAACGCAGGACCTACCTGCCCGCCATCGCGCAAGTGGAAGGCGGCGGCATCAAGCGCGGTTTGACCGCGCCGGAAGCCGGCGTCCTGATCGAGATGCCGCTCAACAAAGTGCTCACGTTGGTGCTCTTTGGTCTGCTGGAAAAAGGCATCATTGAGGTGACGAAAGATGAGCCGTTGACCGTGCAGGTGACGCCGGAGTATCGGGTCCTCCACGATGCAACCTTGACGACCGAGAAAGCGCGTATCCAGCGGCGCCGCCAGGTCGCGCAAGCCAAAGGGACGATTATCCACAGCTATGAAGATGGCTATCTTACCTTGATCGAGCAGCATCACGGCAAGCCGGTGCGCGACATCGACTTCAGCAAACCTACCGAGACGCTCATTAAAGTGACCGCCGCCAAGATGAAGGGCTTTGACCTTTCCGACACGCAGGAGTATTACCGCCGCGTCATCGACCGGGCCATGGAGCAGGCGTCTTCACTCGGCGAGGTCGAGGCGCGCGAGCAATATCTGGATAAGTACCTGCCCTGGGTGATGATGAACGACAACTACCCCACCGTGCTCACGCATCGCGGTTACAACTATTGGCCGGTGTGGGCGCGCGGTCCGCGGCTCGCCGGGGCCGCCGGTGCCGCACCGAAAGTCAGCGGTCCGGCCATCGGAGGGCGTACACGGGCCGGCGACGTGGCCGCTTCCTTCGCCGGCTGGGCCGAATCGACGATGGGTAGCATGGCCGCGGCTATCATGCCCGGTTCGTTGAACCTCCCCGGTGTGAAAGGTGGCTTCGTCGATCTCAGCGGTGCGGATAAAGTCACGGGTGATATTTTCACGGCTCTGGCAAAGTCCAGCGGCGGCAGTGGCGGTGGAGGTGGATGTGCCTGTGCAGGCTGCGCGTGTGCGTGCGCTTGTGCAGGCGGAGGGCGTTAGGATTTTGGATTTTGGGGTTTGGATTTGATGCAGAAAGTCTATGATTTGCCCGCGCCGGAGATGCTGACACAGCAGGCAGAATGGCTGGCAGCGGCGCGCGGGCGGCTCTTCCGGCAGGTGGGGATTGCGCGCCGGAAGCGCGTTCTGGATGTGGGGGCGGGGTACGGCGCGGTGACGGGTGAACTGGTGCGCCGCGCCGGAGGGCCGGTGGTGGCGTTGGATCGCGCGGTCGCGGCACTGCGCGAGGGCGGGGCGGCGTTTGCAGGCGCCGCGCGCACCGGCGGGGATGCGCGGTGGCTGCCGTTTGCCGACGCCGTTTTCGATCTGGTGTTCACCCAATTGACGTTACTGTGGATACAGCCGCTGATGCGCGCACTGGACGAAATCCACCGCGTGCTCCGTCCTGGTGGGGTGCTGCTGGCGCTGGAACCCGACTACGGCGGCCTGATCGAATATCCGCCTGAGATTGCCGCCCGCGAACTGTGGTTGTCTGCTCTGAAACGCGCGGGCGCCGATCCGCTGATCGGGCGGGCATTGCCGGGGCTGCTGGCGGCGCGTGGATTTACGGTGAACGTTGACTTCTTTGAGTCGCTCTATGCGCCTTCGCCGGCGCGCTTCGATTTCCTGCGCGATTTGCCGTTGACTGCGGCAGAGGCGCTTGCGTTGGCGGATATCGAAGCCGAAGCGTTGGTGCGTCACAGCCCGTGGGCGCAAATTGCCCATTTGCCGTTCTTCCTGGTAATGGCACTCAAACCTGAATCCTGACAGGAGGGGGAAGCGATGACTATTCTGGATGGCGTGTTGATTGTGTTGGGCGTGCTGGTGATTATTCTCTGTACCATGGATGGTCTCTTGCGGTCGATCACGACATTGGTGAGTTTTTATCTAATCACCACAGCCACGGGATTGCTCACCCTGGCCACGGATATGCTTCATGGTATCGCCAGGGCATTGACTGACTTAGTGGGCGGACGCATACCGAGTATGGTGACAACGCAAACTGTCATCTTTGCGGGACTCACGGTGCCGTTGTTTGTGGGTTCTTACTTCGTCGGCAAAGTGATCTTTCGGGAGACGACGCTGCCAAAACTGAAGGTGTTCGATAACATCTTTGGGGCGATCGTGGGGATTGTTCTGGCGCTGCTGCTGATGGCCGTGATCTATAACACCTGGGGTTTTGCGGTCAGTGTGCGCTGGGCCAATGTGCAAGCCTGGTACACCATGCGGGTAGCTTACCTCGGCTCGTTCCTGCGTCCCTATCTGCGCGAAACATTGTTGATCTTTCGGCCTGTGTATCTTTTGTTTCGCTCTATTGACTATCCACCGTTTTTCATATTGCAGGCTTGATATAAACAGAGAGGGGCCGGCTATTGCCGGCCCCTCCGTGAACTCCCTAACTGCATCGATCACCTCCTTCTCTAGGAGATACGACGCCCACGTGTGTGCACCCACTGTGTTTGCCGTCCAGTTCTATTATATCACAGTTGTCAACCTCTTGCGTGCCAATTCTCCATCTTTCTGGTGATTACCCACATATTGCAAGATGCGCTTAGCTTATTTACCGCAGAGGACGCAAAGTACGCAGAGAGAGCTTTTTTGCATCTCTCTGCGGCCTCAGCGTGCTCTGCGGTGAGATATGGGTAATCATCACCACCTTTGTATTGAGGCGCTCTATCCTATCGCCCGCGCCTCCCGAAAACTTACCATTTTCTGGCGCTTCTCATCCCACAGATTGAACCCCAGCGATTTCAAGCTTGTCCGTATGGTCAACGGCGCCACGGCGCGGACTTCGGGGACTTCATCGTAACAACGTTGCAGGTTGTAGTTAGGGATGCGCGCCCGCAGGTGATGGATGTGGTGCAGGCCGATGTTCCCGGAGAACCATTGCAGCACTTTGGGCAATTTGTAGTAGGACACCTCCCAGGAAAGAGTCAGGTTGTCGTCAGTTTTTAGTCCGATAGTTTGTGGAACGTGAATAACGACTTCCTGCGAATACAAAATAATCCAATGATGCCCCAACAATGGACGTTTCGGGAGCGGGTCCGCTGTCGCTTAAGGTATGGTTGTATCTGGCCGGTTACTCATATTCTAACACACTCTGCGTAGTTTGCGATGTGAGGTCAACCAGATATAATCGGTTAGTAAATAACCAGCATAGGATCAACAGAACTACTGACTACCTGACTATCTGACTACCTGACTATCCGCAAGGAGTAGGGAAATGACCAAAAGCAGGAAATCAAAAAACACGTGGGTGCTCATCCTCTGTGGCGCTGTAGCGCTGCTGCTGACCGTGGGGATTGTGACGCTGGACAGACTCTATACACCGCTGGACGGCGTCATTCGGGTGGGCGCGCTGTTGGGATACCTGGGGGTTTTCCTTGCCGCGCTCTCATCCAATTACATGCGCGAGCTGACCCGTTATTTTGGTCGCTCGTTCATCACCGTCCACCATATCATCTCGGTGACTGCGCTGGTGGCGTTGGCGGTTCACGCGGTCAGCGTGGCGTGGCAGATGCGGTCGGCCGCTGCTTTTCTGCCGCGCTTTGATACTTTGCAACTTTTCTTCGCCCTCGGCGGCAGGCCGGCGTTCTGGTTGCTCGCCCTCACATCGCTCATCGCCCTGTTCAGAACCGCCATCGGCAAACACTGGAAGGTTATTCATTGGCTGAATTACGTGGCATTTGCGCTCGGTACCATTCACGCGCAGATGATCGGATCGAGTTTTGTTCACCTCAGCATCCGCATTGTCGGCTGGGTGATGCTGGCGGTGCTGCTCGGTGTGTTCGTATGGAAGCGCACCCGCAAGCAGCGGGCCCTGGCTAATCGAAGCAAAAATAGGGAACTGTGACGAGAATGATAAAGCCCTGCCTTCGAGACCGAGGCGGGCACTGTGACGCTGGAAAGCACGGGAACCACGCTCCGCGTTGACGATACGCTCGCCCCGGACGCCCCCGTCATCGCGTGGCCGGCGGCGTTAGCGCACCTCGTCACCGGCTACCGCTCCGCAGAACTGCTCGCCGTCATCCATCACGCCGTTATCCATGAGCGCGCCCTTATGCTGTTGCAGGCTCTGTTTCCCACTGGATGGCGGCTCTCGCGCAACGAAAGCTGGACATATAGGGTATAATAGTGATAGGCAGTGAGGGGGATGGTAGGAGAGCTTCGAATGACACAAACAGCAGTGATTAGCGGTTTTCGGCAGAAAACAACCGTCAAGGATAACGGTAGAATTGAGATTGTAGCTCCAAATCTATCGCCAGGTGTTGCCGTGGAGGTGATTGTATTCGTCGAATCGGCTGGCGACGCCACGGAATACTTGCTATCCTCAACAGCCAATCGCCAACATCTGATGAAGGCAATGGAAGATCTGGAAGACCGCGATCGCTATACATTTGTCAATCTTGACGAGTTATGAAAAACGTCGCCTTCCTTCCACAAGCCTTCGCCGATTTCACACAGTGGGCTACCGAAGATCGGAAAATTTACACCAGGATTATTGACCTCATCAAGGACATACAGAGGCAATCCTTTACGGGATTGGGAAAACCGGAACCGTTGAAACATGAATTGCGTGGCTTATGGTCACGTCGAATCACTTTGGAGCATCGGCTGGTGTACAAAGTCACGGAAGACGAGATCGTGATTGTTTCTTGCAGATTTCACTACTGATGCTATGGTGTCTTCACGGGAAGAGGATCAACTCTGCCGGAACCCCCTCACACAAGTAGATATTCTCCTCCGGGTGATAGAAAACCACTCCTGCCGCGTGCGCGCTCGCTGCGTCTACACGCAGAATCACCGGCTCGTCCGTGTGGCGTAGCGCGATGGTGCGCGCCATCTCCGGCGTTGTCGCCAGGTGGACATATTGGCGGCGCATCGGCAGCAACCCCTTGTGACGGATGGCGTCGAGGTTCTCCGGCGCGGTTCCGTGGTAGAGCACGTCGGGCGGCGTTGTGGGTGGGTAGGTGAGGCGGATGGCGGTGTGACCGTACAATGCTCGAATACGCCCGCCCACGATCTCGAAACGCTTGCGCCCCGGTAGCGCCAGCAGAGCATCGATGTCGGCGCGGGTGGCCCAGCGGAAGTTCGGCAGCCCCTTGAGGATGTGCAGTACGGCGTCGAGGTCGGCGTAGCCCTCGGCATCCAAAGGCAACCCGAACCGCGCCGGCTGATGGCGCAGCAGCAGTGCCAAAAAGCGACTCAACTTGCGCAGCCGGGCTTCATGATAGCGATCTTCTGTCACGGCAACTCTCCCAAGACAAACGGCGAATCTATCTGCTCAGTCTTCTGACAACCCCTTCGATCCAATTCGTTGAGACAACCGCCATAGATTGGCTCGGATTTGTTGCCGTTCCTTGTCTTTGAACGTCGCCAGGAAGCGTTCAAATTTGGCGCGCCGGGTATCCGCTTCGCGGGGGCAGGCCAGTTCTGGCGGAAACACCCAACCCTGGGCATGGGCGTACCGGGCAATTTCCTTTTCGGTGGTATAGATCAGTGGACGGATCACCGTCACACGCCCGGCGAAGAAATCCCGCCGCGGCTCAAGGGTGTTGAGTTGGCCTGTGTAGCCGATATTCATCAGCGTGGTAACGGCGGCATCGTCGGCGTGATGGCCGAGCGCGACTTTGTTGCAACCCAGCCGCTCAGCAGCGAAGAACAGGGCCTTGCGCCGGTTGAATGTGCAACGAAAACAGTCCATCGGCAGGGATTCATCATCCGGCACGGCCAGTGGCACGATGTCGTACTCCACGCTCAGCTCGCGGAACCATGGCTCCAACGTAGGGACAAGGTTGGGTAAGCCTACCTCCGTCCCATCAACGTGCACCGCGACGACGGAGTATGTTCCGGGGATATCCACCCCGCGCAGCAGCATGTCGAGCAGCACGCGGCTGTCCTTGCCGCCCGATACGCCCACTGCGATACGGTCGCCATCCACGATCAGATTGAACTCCCGCACCGCGCGGTTGATAGATTTCAACATCCATGCAGTTTGTGACATAGCGGGTATTAGATAGTGAACTTCTGAGATGTCAAGCCAGGTAATTTGGTGATTACCCACATGTTGCACTATGCGCGCGATTCATTCACCGCAGAGGTCGCAAAGCACGCAGAGAAAGCTTCTTTCATATTTCTCTGCGGCCTCAGCGTACTCTGCGGTGAGATATGGGTAATCACCAGAGGTAATGGCAACTTCGGGGTCTTGTCATTCTCGCTCGGGGTCCAAAACGCGGTTCTGACGATCCGCTTGAAGCGAAATTGGGGAAACTGTGACAAGAATGATCAAGCCCTTCGGCAAATTTCCCATTGGCGGAAAATTTACTATAATGGAATTGTGTTGCACCGATCACCATCATCAGGAGGCGTAAGTGAACATCTACAAGAAATCCACATGGTTTGTCTTTTTGCTAAGCTGTATCTGTTTTTTGGCGCTCTCAGCCTGCAATACCGATGTCACCCCCTCTGTCACCCCTACCCCGGAACCGACCGCAACTGCGACGGCGACCGCGACTCCCTTGCCAACTCCAACCCCAACGCCCACTCCCGATCCGGCGACCTTTGTTGAGGAAGCAGAGGCGAAATTTTGGCAGAGTGACCTTGAGGGTGCTGTCGCGCTCTATCAAAAGGCGCTGGATGTGCAGCCCGATTATGCGCCAGCCTATGTCGGCTTGAGCATCTTGGAAACGTGGCGTTTGCCGATGGAAGATGAAACAAACCTCTCGTATGCGCAAAAGGCGGTTGAAGCTGCGCCAGAAGACGCCATGGCCCACGCTGTGCTGGCTCACGTCTACACCGAAAAAGAAAAGGTGACAGAGGCGCTTGAAGCTGCCAGGAAGGCTACCGATCTCGATCCGCAAAACGCCTATGCTCAGGCGGTTTTGTCCCAAGCATATTTGCTCGATCGCCGTTATGAGGAAGCTCAGAAAGCCGCGGAAGCAGCTTATGCTCTCGATCCAGAATCGGTGTATACCCTGTATGCCCTGGCTAACGTTTACATGAAAACAGCCGATTTCCCCCGCGCCCGCGCCATTTATGAGCAGACGGTGGCTTTGAAACCGGCGTTTTACGGCACACACGACACGCTGGCCTGGTTTTGGTTGCAGCGTGAGCGGTACGATGCGGCGGAGGCAGCTTTCAACAAGGCGCTTGAATTGGCGCCGCAAAGTCTAAATACCATGCTCGGCCTGGCACGTATCTATGTCGCGCGGCACGATTACGAATCTGCCGAGGCATGGCTGGAGAAAGCCGAAGCCCTGGAATTGGGCAAGAAGTCTATTTACCTCGAGCGCGGTTATCTTTACTCGCAACAGGAAGAATATGATAAAGCACTTGAACAGTTGAACCAGGCGTTGAAACTGCTCCCCGATGACTATGATACCCGCATGGCTATCGGATCTACTTATCTCGATAAAGACGAATGTAGCCGCGCCGAACGTGAATTTCAGAGTTTGACCGAAGCGCAACCCCGCTTTGCAGATGCGTATATCGGCTTGGGCTATGCTAAACTATGTGCCGACGATGCCACAAAAGCGCTTACGTATTTCCGTAAAGCGCTTGAACTCGAACCTTATAGCGCCTGGCCCCATCAAGGTATGGGAACGGCATACGCGATGCAAGAACGGTGGGAAGAGTCCGACGCGGCTTATGTGGAGGCCATTCGTTTCAGTCCGGCGCCTGCGTCACTCCATATCCGTCTAGGGCAATCGTACTTGAATCGAGACAAGACAGATGAAGCAGAAGCCGAATATAAACTGGCGGCGGCATTGGACCCTTATTCGCAGGAGGCGTTGCTTGGCCTGACGCAGATTCTGCTGAACCAATATCAGGAAGCTGAGGCCCTGACCACAGTTCAGGATGCGGTCGCTCTTAATGCGTCCAACAAAAGGGCGCAGTATTTCCTGGGACTTCTGACGGTGCTGCAAGGTGAACCTGAAAACGGCGCGGCGATTCTGGAAGATTTACTCGACAAAGAACCGGAAGAGACGTATGCGCACTATTTCCTGGGCATCGCTTACACCGAAATGGGGCGCTACCGCGACGCCAAGAAAGAGCTGGAAACCTTCCAGGCCCTATCCGGCTCGCAGCAGGGCTACACACTGCAAAACCTGATCGCGGCTCTGGACAAAGGCTTCAAGCTATCCGAGGATAAAGCCATTGAGCAGATGCTTGAATTTTTCGATCAATTCATCGATGTCAAGCCGGAAATTGTCATCGGAGAAACCGGCGATGCTACCCGCGCGATGACCATCACCATTCCATTGACCGCCGAAGACCTGAAGGCCGACAACCAGATGGCACTGTATCGGGATATTGGAATAGTTGCTGCGATTGTGGGCCTCCGTGTTCCGCAAATCGATCCGCCTGTCGAGGGTGGGGTGCTGATGCTGTACACCCGATCCGGCAAACCCCAGTTCACCGTCTACTCCTCTCTCGAGAATCTCAAACGCTTTTTCTATGGCTGGCTTGATGGGGAACAATTCGTCACGTCATTGGAATATTCCCGCTGGTTGGCTTCTGGGTCGCAAACCTCCTTGCGCGAGATTGAGCGTCAAATCGCCGAAGTTCGTGAGTTGGATTTTGAGGCGGCCGTCCCTTCCGAAACGATCACGAAAGACGACTTGCGTGCCCATATTTCCGAAGGTATTGACCATCAAGAGCATGAAGCCCTAAAGAATGATGAGGCGATGCTTGAGCTCTTGGGCCTCATTGACCCCGCTTTGGACCTGGAAGAAGTTCTGGTGGATGTGCAGACCGAGCAGACGGCCGGATTCTACACGCTCGAAGAGGACAAATTCTATGTACTGGAAACCGAAGAACAGACCGCCGCGGATCAGACGGTGATCGCGCATGAGTACGTCCACGCTCTACAGGACCAGCACTTTGACCTCGCGGCGTTGGATGACGCGGAATCCGATGACGACCGGCGACTGGCTTTCCGCGCTCTGCTGGAGGGCGATGCGACCCTGGCTACGCTGCTCTATGCCAATGAACACGTCCTGGCGATTGATTTGCTTAACCTGATGACCAGCGTGGGTGGCGTCGAAGACGAAGTCCTGGAAACCACGCCGATGTTTATTCAAGAGACATTGGCTTTCCCCTATGCGGCCGGATTGGAATTCGTGAGTGCGCTTCATGACCGGGGTGGGTGGGAGGAAGTCAATGCGGCTTACGAAGCGCCGCCACAGTCGACCGAGCAGATTTTACACCCGGAACGTTATTGGGATAAGGATGCGCCGGTCGAGGTTTCTCTTTCCGATCTGGCGAGTAAGTTGGGCAGCACCTGGAAAGAACTCGACAACGATGTGATGGGTGAGTTGGGCCTGCGTTTGACGCTGGCGACGCACGTCGGACCGGCAGTGGCCGCCAAAGCCTCTGAGGGGTGGGGCGGAGACCGGTATGTGTTGCTGCAAACGGGCGACGCATACGTGACCGCGCTCAAGATGACCTGGGATTCCGAAAAAGAGGCCACGGAGTTCTTCCGGCTTTACCGGGCGATGGTGGAACACCGCTCAGATTTCGTCCAGGATGTGCCCTCCCTGGTGGGCGAAATCGACGAATACTGGTGGTCGGCGGAGAACAATTGCATCTACGCCACGCAAAAGAGTGAACAGGTCATCCTCCTGGTGGGGACGAACCGCGACGTGGTTACGCAAGTTCTGAGCGTGATGCAGTAAGACGCTTTTGAATCGTGAAAAATTGTAGCGCGAGTTGCCAACTCGCGTATCTTCCTGGTGGGGACGAACCGCGACGTGGTTGCGCAAGTTCTGAGCGTGATGCAGTAAGACGCTTTTGAATTATGAAGAATTGTAGCGCGAGTTGCCAACTCGCGCTACAATTTTTGTAAACCTTCGACGAGATTGAACGGCGCTGCGCGAACGGTTATTGGCTCAACCGTTTGCCGTACTGCTCGGCGTAATATGCCTTGTACAGTTCGCCGTTTTTGATGGGCCGCCACCACCACTCATTCTCCGCGTACCAGCGCACGGTCTTTTCGATGGCTTCTGCGCAGGTGTGGCGCGGTTCCCAGCCCAGGCCCGCCAGCTTGCTGACGTCCAGCGCGTAACGGCGGTCGTGCCCGGCGCGGTCTTCCACGTGTTTGATGAGGCTCTCCGGC
>JAIOAS010000038.1:19522-27219 GCA_019873725.1 Chloroflexota bacterium
AGGTGATCCGTCTCTGTGGAGCGGTTCTTCAGCACTTGCCCGTAGACCTCGTCCGTGCTGACCTGGTGATAGCGTTCCAGTCCCAGCTTCTTCGCGGCCTCCAACAGCACGTAAGTGCCGAAGACGTCCGTCTGAATGAAGGACCCCGGCTCCATCAGCGAGCGATCCACGTGTGTCTCGGCGGCGAAGTTGACGATGGTGTCGATCTGGTATTGCGTCAGCGCCGCTTCGACCGCCGCAGCGTCGCAAATATCGCCCCGCACGAAGGCATAACGCCCCGCGAACTTCTCCGCCACGTCCTGCAAGTTCTCCAACCGCCCGGCGTAGGTGAGTTTGTCGTAGACGACGATGAAATAATCGGGGTACTTCTCCAGCATATAGCGCACAAAATTTGAACCGATGAACCCGGCCCCACCTGTGACCAACAACCGTTGCATAGCGTTCCCTCCTAAAGGAATAGTCTGGTAGTCTTTCGTCGAATCGTCGGATAGTCAATACATTGCGCGAAGGATGCCTCGTTACTCGTTTCTCATGACTGCTTACTCATTTTCAGAATTCTACCACACATTGACGAAATGCCATGATTAATGTAAAATGTCTCACTTATGGAATATCGAGTCGATGCGCCGTTAATTGTGCAAGGTGACCGGACCGTGCTCCTCGAAGTGAACAATGCACGCTACGAGGACGCCAGGGACCACCTCGCGCGCTTTGCCGAGCTGGAAAAAAGCCCGGAGTACATCCACACCTATCGCATTTCTTCCCTCTCGTTGTGGAATGCGGCCTCGGCGGGGATGACCGCCGACGAAATCCTCGAGGGTTTGCACGAGTACGCCAAGTACCCCCTGCCGGATAACGTCATCGTCGAGATCAAAGAAGCGATCGGACGCTACGGTCGCGTGCGGCTCACCCGCGATCCCAACGATCCCACCCGCCTGCGCCTGATGTCCGATGATCCGCTCTTGCTGATGGAGTTGGAGCGCAACCGCAATCTCCGAATCTACATCCTCGACCGCATTGGGCCGCATACGCTGCAAGTCCCGGCCTCGCGGCGCGGGCACGTCAAGCAGGCGCTTGTCAAGGCCGGCTATCCCGCCGAGGACCTGGTCGGTTATGTGGACGGCGCGGAGCTTAACCTGCAACTGCGGGATGTAACAGCGGCAGGTTTGCCCTTCACCGTCCGCCACTACCAGCGCGATGCCGGCGACATCTTTTGGGCCGACGGCTCCGATGCGGGCGGCGCGGGCGTGATTGTGCTGCCATGCGGTGCGGGAAAGACCATCGTTGGCATGCTGACCATGGCACTGGCACAGACCAACACGCTCATCCTCACGCCGAGCACGGTGGCGGCGCGTCAGTGGCGCGAGGAACTGCTCGACAAGACCACCGTCTCTGCCGACATGATCGGCGAATACACCGGCCTGCGCAAGGAAATTCGCCCCATCACCGTCACCACGTACCAGATTCTCACGCATCGTAAGCGCGGCACGAAAGATCAACACCTGCCGCTGGAACAGGAATTTCCGCATTTCGGGCTGTTCAACGAAGGCAACTGGGGCCTCATCATCTACGACGAAGTCCACCTGCTGCCCGCGCCGGTCTTCCGCATCACGGCGGAACTGCAAGCGCGCCGCCGCCTGGGGCTGACCGCCACCCTCGTCCGCGAGGACGGGCGCGAGGAGGACGTCTTCTCGCTCATCGGGCCGAAGAAGTACGACGTGCCCTGGCACGATCTCGAACGCCAGGGCTGGATCGCGCCGGCCATCTGCTACGAGATCCGTGTGGACATGCCGGAGGCCGAGCGCCTGGAATACATCGTTGCTGAAGAGCGCCAGAAATACCGCATCGCGGCGGACAATTCCGTCAAACTCGACATTCTGGATCGGCTGCTGAAGTACCATGAAGGGGATCAGATCCTCATCATCGGGATGTATCTGCAACAACTGGAAAAGATCGCTAAACACTACGGCTATCCCCTGATCACCGGTGATACGAAGGTGGGGGAACGCGAGGAACTGTACGAGAAGTTCCGCACGGGCGAAGTCAAGACCCTGGTGGTCTCCAAAGTGGCGAATTTCTCCATCGACCTGCCCGATGCGAGCGTCGCCATCCAGATTTCGGGCACGTTCGGCTCCCGCCAGGAAGAGGCGCAGCGACTGGGGCGCATCCTGCGTCCCAAGTCCGATGGGCGACAGGCGTATTTCTACACCATCGTCAGCAAAGAGACGGTGGATCAACAATACAGCGCCAACCGCCAGCGTTTCTTGACCGAGCAGGGCTACCGGTATCTCATCCTCTACGACGAGGAAATCCCTGGGGCGTTGCCGCACACGCAGCAGCGTTAAGCGGGCAGCGGGTACGGTCAGACCGGCCCGTGCCTAAGGTCTGAAAGTTGTGGCTGATCTCTGACCGTGTCACCTGAGCTACAGTCAAGGTAGTACTTTATGAAGTGGAGAACGAACACATCCAACACATCGGCGGTCTGCGCCCCGGATACCCTCACCGAGAAGCTCGGCTACGTGTGGCTGCAGCCCGGCAAGCCCGTGAAGCCGCCGGCAACGCCGCCCTTCTGGACGCATCCCGATACCGATGACTCTGACATCGCCGGGTTTGTCGAGGAGATCGCAGAGCAGCAGTGGCGCGTGGACTTTATCCGCCGCCAAATCACCCGGCTTGGCGTCAAACCCAAGGGGCAGCGCCGTGTCGATCTGCTGCAGCAACTCGTCGAGCGTTTTCTCGATCCCGAACGGTTTGCCCGCCAGTTGGGCACGCTGAATGACGAAGAGCAGCGTTACTATCTGCACTTGCTCCTGCACCACAACCTGTCAGGGCTAAGTACCCAACCGCTATCCCTTGATAAACTTCTGTCGCTTTCCAAGCCCGCAGCCACGCTGACGCAGCGAATCCTCAACGTGGGTCTGGGTTTGCAAGATGAAGAAGGGCAATTTTTCGTCCCGTTCGAGATGTTCAGGTTGCTCCCGCCGGTCTATTTGCCTTTCGAGACCGAGCCGCCGCCCGCCACGCATGTCCCGGCTGTCGATCCACGCTTGGTGTTGACGAAAGTTCAACAACTGCTGGGCCTGGTGCAATCCAACAATTACCATATTCAACCTCGCCCGCGCTGGCGTATGCCCCGCGTTGGTTACTATGGCAGGGAAGCGCTCATCTGGCCGCCCGTGCCGGACGATGCCCAACGTTTGTTGAACAATCCCAATATGCAAGGCGTGATCACCTTATGCCCGCCGACGCCCTACCTGGCAGAAGCTTCGATTGCGGCGTGGTCTGCCGACCTGGAACTCCCACCGGCTATCGTCGAATTTTTCTACCACGTCCTCGTTAACGCACAGCTTCTATTGCCAGGCGACCCGGTGACGCTCAACACCGCGTTGCTCCAACCCTGGATGATGCTGACGCCCGGCAGCCAGCTTGCGACGCTTTATCAAGTTTATCGCAATATGCCGGACTGGGCCGATTGGTGGCCCGACTGGCGCACCGGCGACGTTAAGGTTCAGTGGAACTATCAAAACTACTGGACGTTGGCGAGTATTGACAGTATAGTGCAGACGACGCACTACATGCTGCGGTGGGTCATTCTGGATGTTCTGGCTCACTTGCCGCACGACGTCTGGCTTTCATTGGACAAAGTGGCTCAATTCCTCATCAAGCTGTATCCCGAGCCGAAGAGCCACTATTACCAGCAGGACTTGCTGTGCAGAGATGCGCAGGATCGGTGGACGGGTTTTCTGCGCCAGGCTCTGCCGGCGACGTTGCGCGGGGTCTTGCGCACTTTCGGGCTGGTCGATCTTGCGCCTTCGCTGGATGACATTGCGGTTTTCCGGCTGCGGCATTTGCAGGGCTTGCATTGGAATCGTCCCGGAGCGCTGTCGATTGAAGACTCGACCCCCTTCAGCCGCGACGACGTTGTCTTCAGGCCGCACGAGGCGGTATTGTCGATCAAGCCGCCGGCCAGGGCGGAATTTCTCGCCGCGGTGCAACAGTGGAGCGAGCCGCGCGGCATGGTCGATGCCAAACTGCGCTATCAACTCGACGTCGCCCGCCTGCACAAAGCCTTCGAGCAGGGCGAAACGCCGGAGACGCTCGCCGCCACCTGGGAACACCATGCCGGTTTCCCGCCGCTGGTGGACGTGCAACGTTGGTGGCAGCACTGGTGGGAACGCTACGGCCACATTCGGCTCTACACAGGTCAAACCACGTTGATGACGCGAGATGAATTCACGATGCAAGAGCTACAGGCTGCCCTGCCGACGCTGCGCCAATCGATCATGGGCCTGGTCACGCCGCGGGTGGCGCTGCTGCAAGCCGACCGCGTCGATTGCATCGTCGGCGATCTGGAGCGCCAGGGCTACATGCCTAAGGAGGAGACGTGATGGCGGAGAGCCTCAAACAGTCGCTCGATCTCTACCACATGGACGCGCTCAGGCAGATCGCCGAACATCTGAAGGTCGATCTTCCCAAAGGGACAGTGCGCAAGGTGTGGATCGTCGATGCCGTCGATAAACGTATCCGCGAGATCGCCGGCTCCACGGACTTCATCGGCAACCTCGGCCAGGCCGAACGTGCGCTGCTGGCCTTGCTGCTCAAAAACGGCGGCGTCGGCACGCAGCGCACCATCACTTTGCCGTTGCTGAAAGCCGGCCTGATCTACGTCGAAGGACAGGACACCACCATCGACCTCCCCCGAATGCGGGATGTAGTGTTGCGGCTGATGCGCACGGGCCTTGTGCTTAACCTCGACGACGTCGGAAATATGTCCACACGCCGCCTGTTCGAACCCTTCAACAAGATCGGCATCGCGCCGGAAGTGGCCCGCGTGCTGCCGCGCGAGTTGCTTACCGTACCGGAGCCGTCATCTGTCGCGCAAAGTGTTCCCATGCCGCCGCGCATCGAAAGCGCCGACGCCGAACTGTTTTTGCGCCAACTGTTTTTCCTGTGGGCCGAATTGCGCCGCGAACCGGTGACTCTTCTCAAATCCGGTGGCATTGGCAAACGCGATCTACGCCGCATCGCCAAAGGCTTGTTGATGGATGAAGAGCGCGACGCTGAACGCTTGCAGTGGATGCAGTCTATTCTGCAAGCGTTGAAGCTCATCACGACCACCCCCACGACAATGGAAGCCCTTGACTCGGACGCCGTCAAACTGTTCTGGGATGCCTCACCGCGGACGCAGTTGGCGGCCATCCTGCAAAGCTATGCGAATGTGACGTCCAGCATTCCCTTGAGCCTCAGTACGATCACTCAGTACGTCTACTATTCCACCGTTCCGATACGCTCGTCCAAAGAAATCCGCGGACAGGTGCTCAATCTGCTCAAGGAGATTGCCGACGCGCAGTGGTTTCCGTTCTCACTCTTCGTCGCCTTTTTGAGTGAAGGGCGTTCTGGCAGCCTGGCGATAGCCGATAACGGCTTGAACTCGCTCTACACCAATCTGCGCTGGTATGCTGCAGGGCGCCGTGATGATTTGACCACGGCGTTGCAACAACTGGATCGCCAGGCGGCGCTCACTGTGCTCAAGGAACTCCAGAGACTTGGCGTCGTGGAACTGGGCTATCCTGCAACGGGTGAAGTGCCTTCGGCATTGCAGCTCACCCCGCTGGCGCGTGTGTACTTTGCCAATCAACCTTTGCCAGCGGCGACGAACGGCGGGCAGGTGATCCTGCAACCTGACTTCCAAATCCTGGCGATGGGGCCGGTGGCGTTGCGCATCCTCGCCAATCTCGAACGTTTCGCCACGCGCGAGAATTTCGCCGAGAGCGTCGTCGCCTACCGGGTCACCCGTGAGGGGACTTACCGTGCTCTACAACGCGGCGAATCGCCGGAAACCATCCGTGCCTTTCTCGAAGAGGCCACGGGACAGCCTGTGCCGCAGAATGTCATTCGCACCCTCGAAGAGTGGGGCGAACAATACGAACGGATCGTCATTCGCCGCGACATCACCATCCTGCAAGTTGACGACACCGGAATGCTCGACCGGCTGTTGAATGACAAAGCCACCGGCAAGCTGTTGCATCGCCTGGACGCGCACACGGCCTGGCTCCGCGCGAAAGATACCGCCAAACTGGAAGCACACTTGCAGCAGCAGGAGATGCTGCCCGCCTACTCGCAGGGACCGGAGGCCGATTTGCCCCGCAGCCTGCGCTGGGATCAGGACACGCTGCGCCCGCGCCATCCCATGCCGAGCCTTTATGTCACCGGCACGCTGCGCCGTATCGCCGTGCAGCATGGCGACCATTGGGAGTTGACCCGCCAGAGCCTTCGCACCGCCGTCGCCACCGGTATGGACGTTCCGGCAGTGATTGCGTTGTTGGAGCAGATGACAGGCGCGCCGCTGTCGCCGGAGTGGCAGAAGCAGCTCAAAGCTTGGGGCAGTCACTACGGTGACGCGCAGATAGCGTCGGCGATTCTGCTGCACCTGGAAAGCGACGATGCTTTGCGAGAGCTGCTCCGTACCGATCGTCGCTTAGGGCGCTGGATCAAACCTTTACCGCACGCTCCGGGGTTGGGTGTTATCGATGCGAAACATTACGACGAGGTGCTGGCGCTGCTGGCGGAATGGGGTATCGCTGTCGAAGACAAGCCCTGGTGGTAAAACAGTACTACCGTCATCTTGGCAGGCTTTTGAATGATGTTATAATAGTGTATAGTTCTTATTTTTACGGAGGCCATCCATGAGCCCAGCACAACCTAGCGCAACCGACCGAAAGAAAGCTGAGAGCCTGTACCAGGAAGCGATTGCTGCTTACGAACGTTGGGATGTTGAGCTTGCCATTAAAAAGCTCGAAAGCGCCCTGGCGCTTTACCCCAACAACCCCTCTTATCACATGAATCTGGCGCAAATCCTTTCGCGGGCCGGTGATTTCGATCGCGCGCTGCGTTCTCTGGCAAATTACCTCCGTCTTGCCCCGGATTCACCGGTCGCCAGCCGTGTCGAGCAACTCTTCGCCAGCGGCATGGACCCTGTTGAAGAGCAACTGACCGAGCGTATGACGGCAGCGCAAATGCCCATCGACATGATCGGCGCGGCGATTCAGATGTGGATGGAGTTCCGCATCGCGTTGGGTGAGGAACCGCTGAGCATCCCCAAGCCGGAGGCCTGGGCGGCGGCTTTGGATTACACCGTCCGCAAGGTCAATTTGCGCGACGTGCCGCTTGAGCGGCTGGCTGCGCTCTACGATGTGTCGGCGGAAACCGTCCGCAAACACAACGCGACCCTGGTCAAAATGCTCGACATCATGCCCTGCGACTACCGCTACTTCACCGGCCCGCAGAATCCGCTCGACAAACTTGTGGAAGCGGCGGAACTGCTGGAGCAACTGGAGGAACGATTCAACGAGGAATAATTCCTATCCGTAAGTCGCCTGGGCCGGTCTCTATTAGGGTCACTTGACCCCCAGCTAGCTCAGTTCGGCGGCGCTGGCTCCTGGAAATGCGGGTTGCGCGCCAGGATGTCCGGGTGATGTTCGCGAATGATGGCAATGTAGGCGTTGACCAGCGGTTCACTAATGGCCAGTATACCTGAAACTTCACGTGGCGCGAATCCCCGTTCGAAAAGCTTGAGTACATTCTTGCTGTAGTTTCGCCAAAAGTTGGCAGATAGCACTTTAACAACCGCAAAAAAGAAGCCCAATCGGTGTATGGGGTGGTAGCAGTCGGCGCGACAACTGGGCGGAGGTCGGTCT
>JAIOAS010000039.1 GCA_019873725.1 Chloroflexota bacterium
TTTACTACACCGTCGGGTGGGCTGTGAGCACCTACTACGACCGCAAGCCGCACATGGCAAAGATGATTCAGAAGGCGATGGCGCAGGATTTCTCGTGGGAGGACAGCGCGCAGGCGTATCTGGCAGCGTATGAGCGGGCAATCGAGAACAAAAAATCGGGCTAATTTGTGCTATACTTGAAATATCAAGCACCCGCAAAATGAGGGACGCTTGATGACGGCGAGAATATAGAGGAACTTGCCAATTTTCCAATAAAAGCAAATAGGCAAAAGGGAGGAATTATGACTTACGCCACACAGTATACCGGTAAGGCTGTTTATCGCGCCGGAACGTTGATTTTGCCGGAGCCTTTGGATGTCGCTGAGGAGTCTGTTGTAGACTTCGTGGTTCTGTTCCCGAACATCACCGATTCCCAGGCCAGGTTACGGCTGCTCAAAACTGTGACGCGCCGGATGCGGAACAACCCTTTGCCTGCACAAAGCAACAAATTTAGCCGGGAAGAACTCCATGCGCGCCGTTGACACCAACATATTGATGTATGCGCATGATCCTGTGACAGGCAGAAACAGAATATCGCGCTGGCATTAATCGAATCACTCACCGATGGCCCATTGCTTTGGTAAGTAGCGTGTGAATATCTATCTGCCAGCCACAAGCTGGCACCTTTTGGGTACGATCGTGAGTCTGCATGGCAAAATATTCGGGATCTGCGGCTTATCTGGAAAACGATTTTGCCCACCTGGCAGGCACAAGATATCGCCGAAGATCTTTTGCGCCGGTACAGCCTTTCATTCTGGGATGCCATGATCATTGCGGCATGTCTGGCAGGGGGAGTTACACAGCTATACTCCGAAGATTTTGACGCTTATCCAAGCATAGACGGCTTAGGGATTGTGAATCCTTTTACCGCGCGGAGTTAAAAATCGCTGATGTCAATTGGGAGTTTCACAATAATGCAAACCAGAACAACCGATTCATTTACCATTCAAAAAAGCGAATTTTCATCCTTACTGCGCGAAGTGGCCTGTGAAGAACTCATCTGTTTCGCAGCACAAGAGGCGGAATGGAACATAGAGGAAGGTTCCATCCTGTGGGAAGACTTGACGGCCTTGCAAGCCGACCATCGCGCCGGAACCCTGAAACTGCTCTCCCATGCTGAGGTTTTCGGGAAATGAGTTATCGAGGCGTCTACACGGCGTGTTTCGATAAACGATACAAGACGTTCCAAAGTATGCAGCCACGGATAGAAAAAGTGGTCGAGCAAATTCTGTCGAATCCGTATGAACGAACCGAGCGATTGACACATAAAAGTGGCTTCAATATGTCCAGACATCCTCATGCTAAAGTACTCACGATACAACAGGAGGACACGAAACGCAATATAACTGCAATGAACCTCTCATACCCAAACACGGCGGCTATCGCAACCTCAAGAGCTTCCAGATCGCACAACTTGTTTACGATGTCACCGTCTGTTCTTGTGAACCTTCGTGCCCTCTGTGTCTCCGTATGGAAAATTTACTGCACGGTTAGTATAACTCTCAACCCGGCAGACGCTTCACCTCAGGCATCTGATCAAAATATTGGTCAAACGCAAAAATCTCAGATACCCGTAGACGACGCGCAGCGGCCAGGAGAGAGCAATCCACATAGCTCCAATTTTTGTCCGTATAGCGGCTAAAAATCTGCCATGTGGTCTGGCGTTCTTCAAACGTCCACGGAAGGATAACGAACTGCGTGCTGGCCGTCAACCGCGTACCCAACTCAACCGCCGGTCGCGCACCTAACCGCGCTTTGACCAACACCATCGTCTCGATAAACACAGTTTCCGGAATGTAAAAAGTCGCCGTTGTATGGTTGCGCGCAAAGCTGGCCGCCGAGGCATGATGTTTATCCCTGGCATCCACCATTGCCAGTAAGGCACTTGAATCTATCAAGAACGACGAGGTCACAGGCGCTCCTCAGCCACCGCTCCGATACGTACAGGCCGCCCATCCAAACCTCGGCTGTAGCGCGTCGGCGCAATGTCCCAGGCGTGTTTTTCACCCGTTGATTCGCCGGTGGCCACCTGCGTCAGGTACAAATCGGGGTCTTCGCTCACCGGAATATCATCAATGAGGGGCTGATCGCTCCGGTAAGCGCCGATGAGCGCAAAGACAGGGTCAGGCTGGCAAGGTTCAGGCACACCTCGGACGGCCAGGTTGAGCAACCGGGTCAAAACCCCAACCACATCGGTTTGTTCCTCCGCCGCCAACGCGGTCAAATCCGCATAGAGGCGCATCGGCACTTGAAGCGTTATCGTTTCTGTACTCATCTTACATTCCTCTCGCTATTCACTGGTACACTCATAATACCATACCTTACCGGCAGATGCAACGCCCACGCACCCTGCGTCCCCTACCCCGCCTCCGCCGCCGGCAAATCCTCCAGACTCAACGACAACACCTGCGAAATGCCATCGTCGCCCATCGACACGCCGTAAATCGTATCCGAAACCTCCACCGTCCCGCGATTGTGGGTGATGATGATGAACTGCGTCTGCCGCGAAAGCTCGCGCAGCATGGCGCGGAAGCGGCCCACGTTGGCCTCGTCGAGCATCGCGTCCACCTCATCAAGGATGCAGAACGGCGTCGGGCTGACGCGCATCACCGCAAAGAGCAGCGCCACCGCCGTCAGCGTGCGCTCGCCACCGGAGAGCATCCCCAGCCCCGATGTGCGCTTGCCCGGCGGGCGGGCCACAATCTCCACGCCGTCGCCGCCGTTCGCTTCGCCCTCGTCGCTCAACAGCGTCAGCTTCGCCGTACCGCCGTTGAACAGCAACTCGAAGATGCGCGAGAATTCCGCCGCAATCGCCTTGAACGTCGTGCGGAAGGTCGTCTCCATCATCTCATCCAACTCGGTGATAATCTGCCGCAAATGCTCAGACGCCTTCTCCAGGTCCGCCATCTGCTCACGGAGGAAGCCGTGCCGCTTCTCAAGTTCGTCGTACTCCTCCTTCGCCGCGAAGTTCACCGGCTCCAAGCGGCGAATTTGCGTGCGCAGGTCGCGGATCTGCCGTTCCAGGCCCTCCGGCAACTCCTTGACCACCGGCAGCGGCGACACAATCGCGTCCAACGGCAACGGCTGCTGCGCGGAAAGTGTCTCCGGCAAATCACCGATCACGATATTCAGCGCCTCCTCGATCTCCCGACGCAACGTCTGCAACTGATCCTCTCGGCGGTTGGCCTCCACCTCGGCCTGCGCGCGGCGCTGCTCCGCGTCGTGTAACACGCGGCGCGCCTCGTGCTCCTGGGCCTCGTGCGTCGCCAGCTTCCCCTCCAGCTCCGCCAGTGACGCCTCCAACGGCGGAACCTGCGCCGAGAGCGCGTCCGCCGCCGTCCGCGCCTCGTCGTAAGCGGCCTGCAACCCTTGCAAGCGCGCCTCCAACTGGGCCAATTCCGCGGTCAAGCCATCGAGATGCTGCGTCGATGCCGTAATCTGCGCTTGCAGCCGCTGCACCTCGCGCCGGCGCGTCGTCAACAAGACCTGCCGATTGGCGTGCTCCTGTTCCAACAACGCGACTTGCGTGCGGCGTTCCACGGCGACGCGGGCGGTTTCGTCCCCGGCTAAGGCTTCTAATTCCTGGGACAGCGAGCCAAGCTGGGCCTCGGCCTCGCGCAAAGCAGCGGCGGCTGCTTCGTGCTCCTGCTCCAGACGAACACACGACGCCTGCAAACGCTCGCGCTCTTGTCCCGCCTCGTCAAGCAGATTGCGCTGCCACTCGCCCTCTTGAATCAGCTTATCCAGCGCGCGCACCTCACGCTCCACGACGCGCTCGGCCTCCTGACGACGCTGTGCAGCGATTCGGCGCTGTTCATGTGCCGTCTGTAACGCCTTCTGCAACGACCGAGATTGCGTCTCGTGCTCGCGCAAACCCTCCTGCAACGCCTTGACCTCGGCCTCCAACGCCGCCACACGCTCCGGCAACTCACGGCGCTCACGCTCGCGGGCCAGCAGCCCCCCACCCTGAGAGGACGACTGCCGCTCCTCACCACCCGTCACCGCGCCGCCGGAGCGCACAATCTCGCCCTCCACCGTGACGATGCGGAAGCTGCCGCTTAATTTCCGATACAGTTGGCGCGCCGCGTCCAGGTTCTGCGCGATCGCGGTTCTACCCAGCAGTAACAGCACGACAGGCCGGTAGCGCGCCTCATACTGCACCAACTCCGAGGCAACGCCAATCACCCCACTGCCACCGGGGACTTCCAACACGGGTGGCGGATTGAGCGTATCCAACGGCAGGAACGTGGCCCGGCCGGCACGCCCCCGCTTGAGCCACTCGATCGCAGCCTGCGCATCGGTCCATCGCTCGGCGACGATGTCCTGCAACTGACCGCCGAGCGCCGTCTCGATCGCGCGATCCAAATGCGCGGGAACGCCCACCAACGAAGCCACTGTGCCGGCCAGTCCATGCAACTGGTTGTGTTCGACGGCCTGCATCACCGCGCGCACGCCCGCGTACAGGCCGGCACCCTCGGTGTGCAACCGTTCCAATGCTTCTAAGCGCGCCGTGAGCTTTTGCAGTTCGGCCTGCTTGCCGCTTAACTCCTGGCGCAAGGTCTCGTTCGCCGCGCGCACCGCCGCCAAATCCGCCTCCAACCGGGCAACTTCGGCGTCGGCGGCTTGCAGCGCAGCATCGGCCTCGTCCAACCCGCGACGGGCCTGCTCTACGGCAACCTGCTGCGCGCGACGGCGCTCGGTGGCGGACGCCGTCTGCGCCTCCAACTGCGCTACCCGCTGCGCCAGTTGCGCCAGCCGCTCGGTGGCTTGTTCCAGACGGCTCTGCCGGTCGGCCAGACGGTGACGATTTTCCAAAGCCGCTGCCTGTGCCTGCGCCTGGCGGCCAAGCAATGCCTGCCGCTGCTGCTCAATAGCACGACGCGCCGTCTCGGCCTCGGCTAAAAGCGCCTGGGCTTCGGCTAACTGCGCCTGTGCGGCCTCGAATTCCGCCTGCAGCGCAGCGACATCCTGCACCTCGGCCTCCAACGCCGCACGTAACGGCGTGAGATTGGCCTGACCCTCTTCCTGACGCTCCTGCAACTGGCGGCGACGCTCGCGGGCGACGGCTAACTCGCGCTGGCGACGCTCGGCCTCCGTGTGGTAAAGGCCGCTTTCGCGGTGTAGCTCGGCTAACTGCGTTCGCGCGTCGGCGATCTGCTTGCGCAGTTCCACAATGCGCGCAGTCACCGTGTCGGAGGCACCGGCATACTGGCGCACTTTCTCATCATGGTAGGCCACACGCTGGCGCGCCTGTTCCAGTTCGGCCACCGCCCGCCCCCAGCGGAAGCCGTACCACGTGCGCAGCGTCGCATTGAGCGCGGCGGTCAATTCCGCGTACTGTTCAGCGCGCGCAGCCTGCCTCTTGAGACGGCGTAAGTGCGGCTCGATCTCCCCAACGATGTCGTAGACGCGCTCCAGATTGCGGCGCGTTTCATCCAGGCGAGCGGCTGCATCCTCACGGCGCGTCCGGTAGGGGGCAATACCCGCTGCCTGCTCGAACAACGCCAGCCGCTCCTGCGGTCGCAATGCCAGGATATGATCCACCAAGCCCTGCCCGATGATGAGATAAGCGTCGCGGCCCAATCCGGCGCGGTCGAGGAGGTCACGCAAATCCATCAAGCGCACGCGACTGCCGTTGAGCAGATAGTCGGTCTTGCCATCGCGGTAGGTACGGCGCTCGATGATGACTTCGGCAAAATCCACCGGCAGCCAGCCATCGCTGTTGTCGAAGGTGAGCGCCGCGCGCGCCATCCCCGCGCGGGCACGCTTTTTGCTGCCGGCGAAAATCATATCCTCGCCGGTACGCCCGCGAATCGTCGTCATGCGCTGTTCGCCCAACACCCAGCGGATCGCGTCCGCCACATTGCTCTTGCCGCTGCCGTTCGGCCCGACAATCGCGGTGATGCCGGTGGGAAAAACAAAATTGAGCGGGTCCGCAAAGGATTTGAAGCCTTGCACGTCGAGTTGTTTGAGTTTAGACATGACGCTCTGGCCTAAATCGCTAACAAATTGTGAGCACGATCAAGTGGATCGTTTTCTGGAGATAACGTTTCTACACCTTCAGCGTGCGCCGCGCGCAACAAGCGCTCATCCGCAGCAATCAGAATGATCATATCCGTACGGGCATCATGCTCTGCCTGCCAATCCAATACCTGCTGCAAGTAGAGCGCATCTGAAGCATTCAAGTTATGCCGCAACATCACAGGTAAGGCCCGCGCTGCAATTTCGTCGCTTATTGTCAGAAAGCGCATCTGTGCGGCCTCTTCGCTCAAGCGCAACATCGCCTGTTGAAAGAGCTGCTTTGTTAAACGTCCATCATTGTGATGACGATTCAAAACAGCCACGACTTCCAAAAAACCTAGCCAGGAAATGAGCAAACGCGTGGGCCGAAGTGGCAACAGACGGTCCAGCAAATTGTGCACCATTACCGAACCAGTTTCGACCGTATAGCGTTTAACAAGGGCGCTGGCATCCAAATAACAGTAACGAATCACGCTTCCCTCATAGCAACTATTTCGGCGGATAAATGCGCATCTGCCCCTAGACAATCTCCAATAGTCCGGCTAAGTTCATGGGCAGAGGGCAAATCCCGATGCAGACGGTTCCACTGATCAACACTCAAACCCAAAGAGCGTCGCATAACTTCTACAACGAGAGCCGGCGTTTCAGGTTGAGTCATCGGTTGCTCTACACGCTGAGGTATTGTACGCACTGAAGATGAAGTTTTCTGTCGGGAAGCCGTCGCCACCAGGCGTGTCAAAACCTCCATCAAGTTGGTCTGTTCTTCCGCTGCCAACGCAGTCAAATCCGCATACAGTCGCATCGGCACTTGCAAGATCATTGTTTCGCTACTCATCGCATTTTTCTCTCACTATGCAAGGATACACCCATCATACCACACATTACCACAAGGGACAATGATTTTTAAGGCTCAGGCAGGGAGCGGCAGACTTTCCGGCCAAACCGGGACAAACATGTGCCATTGGTCAGGATGGCGGCGAATCATAGCCTCGATTTGGGCCAGCACGCGGCGCAGGTTGAGCGCCACGTCGGCCTCGGCGTCGCCGGTGCGTTCCATTTCCATCGGCGGATTGGCCATCACGCTATAGACACCGCCCTCTTCATCGGAATCGTAATACGCCGCGATCGTCATCACCAGGCAATCGGTGCGCAACGGGATGCGGATATAACCGGTGGGCAGGTACGCCGTCGCGCCGAAGAATTCCACCGGTTCGTTCCCCTCAGGGAGCGGGCGATCCACGCCGGTGACGACGACGCCACCCTGACGCAGGCGTACCATCGCATCTCGTAAAGACCGGGGCGAGATCGGGGTGATGAGCACATTGCCCTTCTCACGCAAGCGATTGAAGAACTCAAATCCCGGCGGCGGCTCGGCCAAAGAAAGCGCCTGCATCGGTACGGGCACGTATTGCGAAAGTCCAATCAGGGCCAGATCGAAGTTGGACATATGCGCGCCCAGGATGAAAAGGCCGCGCCCGGAGGCGATCCCCTGATCAAGATAAGCTTTGGCCTCAGCGGTCAAACGCACCGGCGGGAAAAACTCTTCGGCGTTGATTTTGCCGCGCCCGACGTTGTGAAACAGCTCATAGTAACCGCGATGGGCGTTGCTCATGAGGCGATAAGCGGCCTGGTGCAGTTCGCGCTCGGACGTCTGCGGTCCTAAAACATGGCGCAGGTTTGCCCGCACGTTCCAATATACGTCCGACTTAAAGGCCACCATCACACGCGTGATCAACGCGGCAATGAACTTTCCGCCGCGCGGCGGGAGATATTTCCCCAGGTAGAAGCCCAAACGGGTAGGCCAGCCTTTGGCGAAAAACGCTTTAGCGCCCACCAATCAACCCTGACGCGGTTCTTCACTCAGCGCCCGCGGCGCTTCGAGGAGCACCGGAACGCCGCGCAGCAAGCACAAGAGCAACGCCAACCACGCGCAGACCTGCGCCACAACGTTCACCGTCGCCAACGCAGGACTGCCGGCAGCAGCCAGGCCATGCGTCAGGGCGAGGAAGAAAAAGGCGACGGCTTTCGCAATCGCAAAGGGCGTGCGCAGCCAGGGAGATTTCACCAGAAAACGTCCCACCGAGGAGCGCATCATTTCAAACGGCGCAAGGCCCTTCGAGGGTGCGACGGCACGCACAGCGTCGACAAACGTGCCGCGCAGCAACACAATCACGGGGAAAACGACAGAGATCAGACGCAGGTGCGCAAACACCACCCACAGCACATACTCCACCGCGCGGTCGGCGGCAATATCCAGCACGCTGCCCAGCACCGACGTTTCGCCCCGTTTGCGCGCGATAACACCGTCGAAACTGTCCATCACGATCAGAAAGATGATGAGCGGCGCAGCGATAAGCCGAGGCGTTGCCGCGGGTTGATACAGCAAAAGAATGATCAAAACGAGTACGGGGATCCGTGAGAGCGTGACTATATTGGCCAGCATTGTTTTTCTCCCTAAAACAGCATCTTGGCAAATCCGGCTTTGTCGGGCGAATTGGTAATTCGCCCCCCTAAAACCGCATCTTGGCAAATCCCGCTTTGTAGAGCGAATTGGCAATTCGCCTCCCTAAAACCGCGTCTTGGCAAATCCCGCTTTGTAGGGCGAATTGGCAATTCGCCCACCCCTGCGTTGACAACGCGCGCTACAAGTGTATGTTCAAACACGCAAGTGCAACGGCAGCGCATCGGCCTGTAACATATCCCGGAGTCCACGCAGCGCCAGGACGGGACGCAGGCGCGCGGCCTCAGGCAACGCCGGCCTGTTATGCAGCGTAGCCCAGGGTTGTTCCAACAATGTCTCCAACGTCCAGTCCGCCGGTTCCAGGAAAAGATTCAGGGCCTCGCGTTGAATCTGCAGCAGTGACCGCGATGCGGAGGGTGCGCCCCCTGTACCGCGCCAACGGCGCAGCGGCAGCAAATACACGGCCTGTACCAGCGCGTCAGGCATCTCAGAACCGCCTAACTGCGGCGCGGTCAGGATGAAAATGTAGGGAATCGTCGCCTCCACCTCGTGCAACACGGCCACCTGCTTGTCCTCGCCGAGAACATAGGCGTGCCCGGCTGAAAACAAGTCCACCTCACACTGCCACTGCTGACGCAGATGACGGACCATTGCCCGGTGTGGGGAATGCGTCGCGTCGGGTTGTATTTTGGCCGTTCCTACACCGATAGCCACGCCCCCGTCAGGCAGGTGTCCCCAGAAACGGCTCTCCCCCAGCTCAAAGTAAAACGCTTGCTCGTCATACACCAAACCCGAAAGCGCAATCAGACGCAAAGCGCGGCCTTTCAGCACGTGCGTCTGTTCGCGCTGTAATTGTGGATACACGTCGAAGAGATTCATCGATCACCTGTCGGTTACATATATCAGGGGCAATTATACCATAAGTCCGCACGCCGACCGCACACAAAAAAACTTACATGGTAACGTAATCCGCTGCACTTTCACCGACTCTTCACACTCCTGTAATAGCCAAAGTGTTTTCTTGTGATAGAATTCGATTAGTAAACGTAAAAGGAAAAGAGAAAGGTATGTACTGTACGCACTGCGGATCGCACAATCCAGATAACGCCGTCACCTGCCGTGTCTGTCGCGTCACGCTCAGTACAGATACGCACGCGCTCCAGCAGGCACTTGCTGTTGCGCAAGAATCCCTGCAGAGATTGAAACGCTTCGTCCCCTCAGTCGTTGCCGAAAGCATCCTCTACAATCAGGAACGCTTGAGCGGCGAGCGGCGCGAGATCGCCGTGCTCTTTGCCGATGCGGTGAACTTCACCCGCCTTTCCGCCTCACTGGATGCTGAGTCCGTCTTTAATCTGATCAACGATCTGCTGGGACGTCTGGTCGCCTGTGTGCACCGGTATGGCGGCCTGGTCGACAAATTTACAGGTGACGGGCTGATGGCGATCTTCGGTGCGCCCGTAGCCCACGAGAACAACGCGGAAATGGCCGTGCGAGCGGCGCTGGATATGCAACGCGCTGCCGACGAATTCACACCGGTGGCCAAAGCACAGTTGGGCGCGCCCCTGGAAATCCGCATTGGTATCCACAGCGGACCGGCTATCGCCGGCATTTTGGGTACGGCGGAACAAGCCGCTTACACGGTCATCGGCGATACCGTAAATATGGCAGCACGATTGGAGGCCCTGGCTACACCGGGCAACATCCTCGTCAGCGGACAGGTGTACACCCAAACCCAGGCGTTCTTCAAATTCGAGACCATGGAAGCCACATCCATCAAAGGGGTGGACCATCCCGTTGTCACCTACCAGGTGACCGGCAGACGAGTAGCCCCAGAAGCTGTACGCGGCATCCAGGGGGTATCCAGCATCTTCCTGGGGCACGAAGCCGAACTGGCTCAACTGCAAGCGCGACTGGCCGATTTCATCGATCACCACGCCGGCCAACGGATCGTCGTGCAGGGCGAGGCCGGAATGGGCAAATCCCGCCTTGTGTCCGAATGGCTCAAGGACGTCCCACCTGAAACAGCGCGTATCTGGCATGGCCGGGGGTTGCCTTATACCCAGGGGGTAAGTTACGGCATTATGCGCTCGCTGCTGCAAAATGCCATCCACACCTATCCTGCGGACGAGGCATGGGAAAGCCACATTTCAGCAGCACTGTTGCCCTTCCTCAAACAAATTGCAGGGTTGCCGCTCACTCCCAGAGAAGAGATGCCGCTAAGCACCCTCACCCCAGAAAGCATCAAGCAATTGACCGAGTTGGCCCTGCGGGAGTGGTTCATCGAAGAAGCACGGCGGCAGCCACTCATTGTGGTTTTGGACGACTTCCACTGGGCCGATGACCTGTCACGGGACCTGTTGAAAACCCTGAGTCCCATCACCGCCGAAGTCCCGCTGATCTTCTGTGTGATCACCCGCGCCTATGCAGAGCCGCCCTTCGCGCCCTTCCCCGTGACGGAGCGTGACTTGATGGTGAATGTCAATCCACTCACCCAGGCCCAGAGCCGAGAGTTACTTGCGCATGCGGTAGACCTGCAAGGCTTGCCCGAATCGGTGATCGACACAATCCTCACCCGGGCGGAGGGCAATCCTTTCTACATCGAAGAGTTCGTGCGGATGTTGATTGAGAAGGGCCTGCTCCGGCTGGAAGGCGCGCAATGGCACGTCATTTCGACGGTAGCGTTGGAAAAACTGGAAGCGCCCACTTCGCTGCGCGGCCTGATGATGGCGCGTGTGGATCGACTGCCGGAAAATCTGCGCAACGTGCTGCGCGATGCTTCGGTGATCGGCTTGCAGTTTGACGCGCGCATTCTGGAAAGCGTCGAGCGGCACTTCCACGGCGCGGAGAGCGTCGCGCCGTTCCTCGAGCGACTGACCGAAGCCGGACTGCTGGAACCACGTCCGCAAGCCAACGCGCACACCTATGCTTTCCGGCATATTCTCACGCAAGAAACCATTTACGACAGCATCCTCCATGTGCAACGCCCGGTACTGCACCGGCTGGTCGCCGAGGCCCTCACCGAGCTTTATGCAGACGATCTGCACAACCAGGCCGAAGTCCTCGCCATCCATTACGAGCAGGCCCGTATGCGCGACAAAGCTCTCGAATACACCCTGCTGGCAGGAGAGCGGGCACGCTTGCAATTCGCCAACCGCAAGGCGACCGAATACTACAGCCGGGCGCTGCAACTGTCACAACATTTGACCCACTGTGAAAAGGAACGCTGGCAAGCGGCCAAGGGGCTGGGTGACGTCCAACAGCACATTGGCGAATACGAAGAAGCCATCGCCTTCTATCAGGCCGCTTTGGAGGAGTGGAAAGAAGCCCCGCTCGAAGCGCAAGCCGAAGTCATGCTCAAACTTGGGCGGGTCTGGATTCAACGCGGTGACATGGAGGAGGCTGAAACGTGGCTCCAACGGGGTTTGTCGAACCTCGCCAACAGCCAACATGCACAGCCACAAGTTGAAGCCGAAATCCACGCCTATCTGGGCTGGATCAGCCTGCGGCGTGGAGATTTGGCGGGCGCGCGGCTTTGGCTCGAACAGGGACTCGAACGGGTGAATGACACCCAACACTACGATGTGCTCTCGTCCATCCTCAACCGGCTCGGTGCTGTATACTACGAGCAGGGCGACTTGGACCGCGCCACCCAGGTCGTGGAACGCGCCTTAACCATCCGCGAATCGCTCGGTGATATCCTGGGCGTAGCGCGTTCTTCCAATAACCTGGGCATCCTCAAATGCCACAACGGTGAGTGGCATAGCGCGCTAGAACACTATCAACGTGGTCTACAGATTCTAGAAAAAATCGGCAATACCGAAGGCATGGCCATCGCGCACACCAATATCGGCAGTATTTATATCGACATTGGTGACTGGGATAAAGCGGCCGCTAATCTGCAACAGGGGTTGACCCTCGCGCAGAAGATCGCCAATCCCTACGAGATGGCGCAGGCGCATCTGAATTTTGGCCGGTTATATCTGGCGCAACACCTGTGGGATAAAGCCCAACAACACCTGGATACAGCCATTGCGCTCTACAAGCAGGCCGGCTCGCGTGCCAGTTCAAACCTGATCGATGCCTATTCGTTACAGGGACAGCTCTGGCTGGAGCGTGGCAATGTGGAAAACGCTGCGGTGTGGAGCGCCCAAACTTACGGGGTACTCCAAGAAGTGACGGGGCGGGCCGCCGGTGAAACCGCCGAATGGGGACGCTATGAGCAATTGCAAGGGCGCATCGCGGCGGCGCAGGGCAACGCCACCCAGGCGCTCGAACATCTCCGGCGCGCCAAAGCGATTTTCACCGCCAGTCGCACCCATCTTGAGGTAGGCCGTACCGCCTACTATTGCGCGCAAGCCTGGCAGCGGCTAAACGACGCAGACGCCGCCCGCGCTGAATTGACCGCAGCGCAACATATCTTCGAACAGCTAGGCGCCGCGCCAGACCTCGACCGCGCCACCCACCTCTTGTCCAAATTATGAAAAATCTCAGTAAATCCAAAAATGCTCCAGGGGGATCGTCAGATCCCCGTTCTGGTCTGGATCTGGCGATCAGAATGATGAAAAATCTCGCCTCCCTGTCAAAAAACAATCAGAGGACAGAAACCTCTGTCCTCTGATTGTTTGGCGGCGCAAATCCCATACTACTACTATTCTTCGTCCCCGATCCAGAGATTGACATTGACGGTGGTTGTATTGGTTGGTAAGTTGTTCAGGTTGTAGAAAGCCGCCGCCCAAGCCGGATCACCCACATTATCAGCCCAACTGGTGAAGCCGTCGGCCCAACTTTGATACCCACCGGCCCACGTTGCGTAACCGCCGTTCCACACAGCCAGCGCACTTGTCCAACTGGGCAAGCCATCGGCCCAGCTATTGAAGCCATCCGCCCAACTGGTGAACCCATCCGCCCAACTGGTATACCCATCCGCCCAACTGGTGTAACCGTCCGCCCAACTGGTGAAGCCATCCGCCCAACTGGTAAAGCCATCCAGCCAGGGGGTACACAACGGTGACGAGGCACTTTGCACGCTGGCCCACGCGACGAAGCTATCGGCCCAACTGGTGAACCCATCCGCCCAACTGGTAAAGCCCTCCATCCAGACGACGAAGTCCGCCCAACTGGTGAAGCCGTCCGCCCAACTCGTGAAGCCATCCGCCCAACTGGTGTAACCATCCGCCCAACTGGTAAACCCATCGAGCCAACTGGTGTAATCGCTGACCGGAATACCGCAGGCATCAGCCCAACTGGTGAACCCATCCGCCCAACTGGTGTAACCGTCCGCCCAACTGGTGAAGCCATCCGCCCAACTGGTGAAGCCGTCCGCCCAGGATGTATACCCGCCTGCCCAGACGCCAGAAGCGCCGCTCCAGACCGCGATGCCATCAGCCCAACTGGTGAACCCGTCCGCCCAACTGGTGAAGCCATCCGCCCAACTGGTGAAGCCATCCACCGATGACTGGCAGAGCGCATCCGCCCAACTGGTGTAGCCATCGGCCCAACTGGTGAAGCTATCCGCCCAACTGGTGAACCCGTCCGCCCAACTGGTGAAGCCGTCGGCCCAACTGGTGAACCCATCCGCCCAACTGGTATACCCATCGGCCCAACTGGTGAAGCCATCGGCCCAACTGGTGAACCCGTCCGCCCAACTGGTGAAGCCATCCGCCCAACTGGTATACCCATCGTCGGTCATACAGAGGTCCGCCCAACTGGTGAAGCCATCGGCCCAACTGGTGAACCCGTCCGCCCAACTGGTAAAGCCATCCGCCCAACTCGTGAAGCCATCGGCCCAACTGGTGAACCCATCCGCCCAGCTCGTAAAGCCGCCGGACCAGTTCGTGACATCGGCCCAGGACTCGTAGCCATCTGCCCAACTCGTGTAGCCACCGCTCCACGTCGTATAGCCGTCCGCCCAGCTCTCATAACCGCCGCCGAGGATCTTGAACTCGTTGGTCTCAGGGTCAAAGGTCGTCCAGCCCTGATAATGAACCGTCCCTGCCAGGTCAGCAGCGATGTCCATCCCCCGGTTGGCAACCCCAGGAATATCGGTAAAGACCGCGTCGGCAGCCCACACACGCCCGGCGCCTTGCTGCCAGATGCTATAGGCGGCCTCGCCCATACCCTCGGCGAACTGTGGACGCGCGGTCTGCATCAGGCGGAACTTCACCTGATCCGGCGTTAAGGTGGGATCTTCACTGAGCATCAGCGCGACAATGCCCGAAACCACTGCGGTGGACATCGATGTGCCGGACATCTCGAAGTAGTGGCCATTCAGACGACGATCAGGATATTGGCGGCTGAGATAGGAGTTGGTGCGCATCAAGGATTCCACGTGCGCGCCCGGAGCGATGACATCGGGCTTGACAAAGGCGTCCAGGGTTGGGCCGGCGGCAGAGAAGGACGGCATGTAGTCATCACTGTAGTCAGACGGTGTGCGGTTGTCGGTGAACGCGCCCACGGTGATGACGTAGGGTGTATTGCCAGGAACACCGATGCTCAGTGGATCTGGCCCGGTGTTGCCCGCGCTGGTGACCACGACGATACCCGCCTGCCAGGCCGCCATCACGGCCCGGTTGTAGGGATCGGCCCAGTAAGGGGCGACAGGCACAGCATACATCGAGATATTGAGCACGCGGATGTTGTAGACGTCTTTGTTCTGCACAATCCAGTTGATCCCTTTAAGAACATTCGCGTATGAGCCGACGCCTGTCTCGTCGAGCACCCGCACGGCGACCAGATTGGCGGCCGGGGCGACACCACGGAATTCGGCATCCTGATTTTCATAGAACCGATTTGCGACGATACCAGCAACGTGCGTGCCATGTCCATTGGGATCGCCAGGCGCGCGGTTTAGCTGGGGGGGAGTAAACACCCGATCCGAGGCCACGTCATAATAGGCCAACACCCGATCCGCGTTGCCAGATGTCGGGTGCTTGAGATCGGCAAAGGTAGTATCCAAACCACTGTCAAGAAAAGCAATCGTGACACCCGCGCCCAGGTTTCCGGCAGCCCAGACCTCGTCGACCCCAATGGTTTTGACAAATTCGACATTGGGCATCTTGCCCTGCCCTGCCGCCATCACTTGACGATCCGGGGTCACCCGCACGATGCCGGGCATCTGTGCCAGATGCTGCTGTGCGGTTGGTGAGATCTGTGCGACAACGGCATCGATGATATCAATTGTGGCGATCACACGGCCACCCACCGCTTGCACAGCAGCACCGGCAACCGCTACATCTGTGCCCTCAACGATGACCTGCACGAATGTCGACTGCACAGGGCCTCGGCCAAACCAGGAGCCGGTCAGCAATACCGACACCAGAAGAACCGTAAATATTTTGGAAATAAGTGACTTTTTCATACGCTACCTCCCCGCCCGCACTGTCAAAAATGTTAGAAATCGGTTATATGGCTTAAACTATTCTAACACAATTCTATCCAAAATGCAAATAGTACTTAAGTACTATATGAAACAAAAAACACGAGATGGTGGTGAACCATCTCGTGTTGCGGGCCAAATTCACACTACGGCAGGTCTAAGTTCTGGGGCGTGACTCCCAAAGCAGTTGTTCGCGCAGCATTAAATCGGTATTACGAATCTTGAACGCCAGGTCGCTGGCGATATTGCGCATCAGCAAATAACCAAAATAGTGATCCGACTCGCACAAATTCATCAAATCCTCGCGCTTGATCGCCTGTAGACGGGCTTCTTCAGACACTGCGCGGGCAGAGGCGGACCGCATGCCCCGATCCACCAGACCAATCTCGCCAAAGGTTTGTCCGGGCCACAGGTTGGCAATAATCGCCGGTTGGGCGCTCAGCGGGCTTGGCCCTAGCATACTCGGATCGATCACAATCTCAACGATACCTTCCGTAATGATATAAAGCTCATCACTGGGCGTGTTCTCTTTAACGATAATCTCACCCTTTTTGAAAACATACTCGTGACAGACCTCGGCCACTTTCTGCAGATGCTCATTCGGAATCCCGTAAAAGATATCGGCTTGACGTAAAAAAGTTAATAAGTGCATCGTTCCTCCTTAAAAGTCGACCCCCTCGCAACCAGGATGCATCCCGGAAGCCTTGTGAGTCCGCAGACCTAATTTTGCCTGGTCTGAATCGCCAGCCCTAAACCAGAACGGGGAGCGACGATCCCCTGGAAGCATTTTTCAATCTACTGAAAACGCTTCTCACCGTTGTGCATCCTACCACAAGTATACCGGAATTTGGCTATCAGGCAAACACAACTACAGGGCTTTATCATTCTCGTCACCGTTCCCTATTTTTGCTTCGAGCGGATCGCCAGATCCGCGTCTTATGCGCTTAAACGGGGAACTGGCGTTCCCCTTGGAGCAAGAATGATAAGACCCTGAACACAACTAGGGAAAGTATTGACAATCACACAAGTGATTATACAATAATGTTAACGTTACCGGTAACGCTAACAGAAAAGAGGCAAGCTCATGACGCACCGTGTCAGGATGGCCGATGTGGCTCGTGAAGCCGGCGTCTCGCTGATGACCGTCTCCCGGGTCCTCAACAATAAAGATGACGTCAGCGCAGAGACCCGCCAACACGTACAGAACATCATCAAACAACTGGGATACCGTCCTAGTGACATCGCGCGTGGACTGGTCACCAGACGTACCGGTGCAATTGGTCTGGTTGTCCCTGACGTTTCTAACCCCTACTTCTCTGAAGTGGTGCGTGGTGCGGAACATGTCGCCTACGCCCAAAACTATAGTGTGCTGTTGTGTAACACCGAAGAGGATCCCCGGCGCGAACTGGCCGTCTTGCAATCGCTGGAGGAAAAACGCGTCGATGGCATTTTGTTGTGTAGCTCACGTCTGTCAGAAGAGGAACTGGAAGAAGCGATCAGCCGTCATCCAGCCGCCGTACTGGTCAACCGGCGATTGGAGTTTGCCGATGAACAGGGCAGCGTCGGTGTGGTGACATTGGATGATGTTGCCGGCGGACAGATGGCTACTCAACACCTGCTGGACAGTGGGCATCGCATGATAGGATTTCTTGCCGGACCACCCACCTCTCACAGTGGTCATGGGCGAATGGAAGGCTATTCCATCGCAATGACCGCCACAGGTGTGACATCATTTTCCCGGTGGATCAAACCCTGTGCTCCTACAGTAGAGGGCGGGCGAGCCAGCGCCCGTGAGCTGCTCAGCACCTATCCCGAGTTGACCGCGCTTTTTTGTTTCAACGACCTGGTCGCCATCGGTGCTTTGCAGGCCTGTGGTGAGCTGGGTCGAGCGATTCCAGACGATATCGCCATTGTCGGATTTGACGATATCCCGCTGGCGGCCCTGGTCACACCGGCATTGACCACTTGCCGCACCTCACGCCATGAATTAGGGACCCGGGCCATGGAATTGCTGCTCAAGCGAATCAGCGGCTGCACAGAGGCGTGTCAGGAAATCGTCTTGCCGACCGAATTGATCGTGCGCGACAGCGCACCTTAACCCCCATAAAATAGATAGCTTTTCCCATGTGAGGAGGTGAAAACTGGACGACGATGGAATTCGATGGCAACGAGGCTACCACAGGCTGGTAAAGCAACACAAACGATGACTTTAGTAGATTTAGTAAGTATGTTTCAGGGAGGAAAACCAATGCACAAGAGACAGATCAGCCGACGCGAGTTTTTGCGCTTGAGCGCCTTGACAGCTGCAGGGGCGGTGTTGGCCGGATGTAAACAACCGGCAACAACAACCGAACCTGCCAAAGAGACGGTCGCTGCTCCGCCGACAGAGGAAGCCCAGCCTACCGCCGTTCCGGCCGTGAAGTACAGTGAGGCCCCAATGCTGGCAGGGATGGGCCTGCCACCGGTAGAGGAGCGCCTGCCCGAGAAACCACTGGTCGTCCAGCCGGTGGAATCGCTGGGAGAGTACGGCGGCACCTGGCACCGCGCTTTCCTGGGAGTGGCGGACTTTCATGCCCTCGGACGCCTCATCTACGAGGCCGTGCTGCGCTGGCCACGCGATCCCAAGGATCCGATCCAACCCGGTTTGGCAGAGTCATGGGAATGGTCAGAGGACGGCAAAGCGCTGACCCTTTACTTCCGCAAGGGGCTCAAGTGGTCAGACGGGGCGCCCTTTACCGTAGACGACGTCATCTTCTGGTGGGAGGACATCGAGAACGATACCAACATTACCGCTTCGCGGCACATCGAGTGGGTCGTCAACGGTGAGCCGATGCAACTGGAAAAAATCGATGATGTCACGATCAAACTGAAGTTCGCCGGGCCAAACGGGCTGGCCGAGACCACCGGCTTGGCCTTCCACGGCTGCCAGTGGCCACTGGGCTTCGAGCGTTTCGGGTTCTTCGCGCCCAAGCACTATCTCACAAAATTCCATCCCAAGTACACCACAGGCGCAACCTACGAGCAGTTTGAGGAAAAGGCATTCAACTTCAACACGGAGCTGCCGGTGATGTACGCCTGGAAAGTTTCGCAGTGGGAAGCCGGTGCCACAGAGATGGTCGCCGAACGCAATCCTTACTATTGGAAGGTCGATCCCGTCGGCAAACAACTGCCCTACATCGACCGGATTCACTACGCTCTGGTCGAGAGCGGTGATGCTCTCAACCTGAAAGCGATTGCGGGCGAACTGGACATGCAACACCGTCGCATCAGCTTTAGCCAATACACCGTTTATCAGGAGAATGCGGAGGCAGGCAACTACCACCTGCTGATCTGGCCCACGGCGCAGGCCTCCACCATCACCCTCTTCCCCAACCAGAGCTATCCCGATCCCAAGTATCGTGAATTGCTGCAGAACCTGAAATTCCGCCAGGCGCTATCGCTGGCCATCGATCGCAATATGATCAACGAAGTTTCTTTCTTGGGCCAGGCCATCCCGCGCAATACCACCGTCGTGCGCGACTCCCCCCTGTTCCAGCCAGACATCGAGCAATACTATGCCGAGTACGATACGGCAAAGGCTCAGGCTTTGCTGGAGGAAATCGGGTTGAAAAAGGGCAGCGACGGCTTCTATCAATTCTCCGATGGCACGACGATCGAGCTGGTCATCGAGGGCACCGACGCCGTTTCAGGCGCAAACATGGATGCGCTGGAATTGGTCACCCAGAACTGGAACGACATCGGCCTGAAGACGGTCCTGGAAACGATGTCGCGCGACATCTACTGGCCGCGAGCCAACAGCAACGAAGTCATGATCGCCACCTGGGAGACCGACCGCGGCCTGGTACCGATGGTCGACCCCATCTACCAGTTCCCCTTCGACGAGCGCTCCTGGATGGCACCGGCCTTCGGCACCTGGTACAAATCTGGCGGGGAGAAGGGCGAAGAACCAATTCCGATCTTCAAAGAGGTGCAGGAGCTTTACAACCAGTACAAGGTGACGGTCGACGCGGCCAAGCAGATTGAGATCGGCAAGCAGATCGTCCGGAAAGCCACCGAAAACCTGTTCTGCATCGGCACAGTGGGGCAGCCGCCGTCACTCGTGGTGGTCAAGAACAACTTCCACAACGTCATGGAAAAGCACACCTCCGACTGGATTATCTTCACGCCGGGCACCATGGACCCGCCCCAGTTCTGGATCGAGCAATAAGTGTGCTACGCAGTATAACAAGAGCGTGTTTTTCGTTGCGGGCTACGCCCGCAACGAAAAACACCTAAAAATCCCAGGGAGCCGGTTATGTTAGCTTACATAGGGCGACGCATACTAGGAATGATCCCCACCCTCTTTATCGTGTCCGTCATCACCTTCATCATTATCCAATTGCCGCCGGGTGACTTTTTCACAACGCGGGCGATTGAGGCAGCGATGAGTGGCGGCGGGCAGGATAAAGAGACCGTCAAGACGATGCAGGAACGCTACGGCCTCGATAAACCCTTATACGTCCAGTATTGGCGGTGGATCTCCGGCTTCCCCCGCGGCGACTTCGGGTATTCGCTCGAATGGAATAGCCCGGTTCTGCCTATCGTGCTGCAACGTATGGGGTACACCCTCCAGGTCGGCGGACTCTCACTGCTTTTCATGGTAGCAGTCGCTATCCCCATCGGTATCTATTCGGCTACCCACCAGTACTCCTTTGGCGATCATGCGCTTTCGCTGATAGGCTTTTTGGGGCTATCGCTGCCGGGTTTCCTCCTGGCATTGTTATGGATGTTTCTGGGCATCATCGTGCTACGCATTCCGGTCGGCGGAGAAATCTCCAAAGGTATGGCCGACCAACCCTGGAACCTGGCTAAAATACTAGATTATCTGAATCATCTCTGGCCGCCGGCGGTGATTCTGGGCCTGGCCAGCACGGCCCAACTCCAACGCATTATGCGTGGCAACCTGCTGGATGTTATGGGACAGCAATTTATCACCACGGCGCGGGCCAAAGGGCTAAAGGAGAAAAAAGTCGTCAACAAATACGGCGTGCGGGCTGCTATCAATCCCTTGATCAGCGTGATGGCGATGGAGATTCCCAAAATTATCTCGGAGTCGACCATTGTGGGGATTGTGATGTCGGTACCAACCACCGGCCCCCTGCTGCTGCGCGCGCTGCTCACCCAGGATATGTACCTGGCCGGAACTTTTCTGCTCTTTATGACCCTGCTCTTGATGATTGCCAATCTGTTGGCCGACATCGCCCTGGCGTGGGCGGATCCGAGGATTGTGTACACATGAGCGACACGACGAGCAAGTCCGAAGAACTGTTCAGACTATACGAGGAGCTGAGCGACGCAAGCGCGGATCTAGAGCCAGAAGACCTGGCAGAGCAAAAATCTCTCGACGCCATTTTTGCCGCTTCACAATGGCAACTGATGTGGCGCAAATTCAAGCGCAACAAGGTCGCCATCGCAGGAGGGATCGTGGTCCTGCTGTTTTATCTAGGCGCGCTGTTGGCGGGCTTTATCGCCCCTTACACTCTTGAAAGCCGGTTTGTCAAGTACATCCACATGCCGCCTCAGCGTGTGCGCTTCTTCAATAATGGGAAGCTTCAGCCACACGTCTGCGGCGTTGACCTGACCATCGACGAGAATTTACGCAAGCATTACACCCCAGACTGCACCGAGAGGTTCCCGCTCCAGTTCTTTGCGCACGGCGAACCTTACAAGCTGCTAGGATTGATCGACACCGACGTCCATCTCTTTCAGGTACCGGACGGTATTGTCTCACTACTCGGCACGGACCGGCAAGGGCGCGATATGTTTTCCCGCATCCTCTACGGTAGTCAGATCTCGCTGACCATCGGGCTGCTAGGTGTTCTGATGAGTCTGTTGTTCGGGTCGGTTTTGGGAGTTATATCGGGGTATTATGGCGGCTGGATCGATGACCTGATGCAGCGGTTAATTGAACTGGTGCGTTCCTTCCCGGCCATTCCGCTGTGGATGGCGCTCTCGGCGGCAGTGCCGCCGCATTGGCCACCGCTGCGCACCTACTTTGCCGTGACCCTCATCCTCTCGCTAATCGGCTGGACCTGGTTGGCCCGCCAACTGCGGGGGAAAGTGCTCTCCTTGCGCCACGAGGACTTCGTCCTGGCAGCGAAAATGACCGGCGCAACCGATGCATGGATCATCTTCCGCCATCTTATCCCCGCGACTTTCAGCCACATCATCGTCGTTTCAACACTGGCCATGCCGTCCATGATTTTGTCAGAAACCGCGCTGAGTTTTTTGGGCCTGGGACTCCGCCCGCCGATCACCAGTTGGGGTGTACTGCTCAAAGAAGTGCAAAATATCCAATCCATCGCCCTTTATCCGTGGGTATTCACGCCAGCGCTGGCCATTGCGATCTTGATCCTGGCCTTCAACTTTTTGGGCGACGGCTTGCGTGACGCCGCCGATCCCTATACGGTGTAAGTCATCATGGCAGACAATCAGCAGCCCTACATTGTCCAGATCAAAGATCTGAAAACGCACTTCTTCACCCTGGACGGCATCGTGCGGGCCGTGGATGGCGTGTCTCTGGAGATCAGGCCGGGTGAGACACTGGGCCTGGTCGGGGAATCGGGGTGCGGGAAAAGCGTGACCGCTTTTTCGATCCTGCGCTTGCTCCCCCAAAGGACTGCCCGCATCGTCCACGGCAGCATCCTCTACAACCGGGGCGATGGCAACCCGGCCATCGATCTGGCGACTGTCGACCCGAACGGCGACCTGATCCGCAGCATCCGCGGGAACGAGATCGCCATGATCTTTCAGGAGCCGCTGACCTCGCTTTCACCCATGCACACCGTCGGCAACCAAATCATCGAGGCCATCCAATTGCATCAGGGCCTCGATGACGAAGAAGCACGCAAGCAGGCGCTTTCCTGGCTGGATCTGGTGGGGATGGGAACAAGCGGGGCCACTCAAGTGATCGACCAATATCCACACCGGCTTTCCGGCGGACAGCGACAGCGGGCGATGATCGCCATGGCCCTCTCTTGCAACCCCCAACTGCTCATCGCCGATGAGCCGACCACGGCGCTGGATGTCACCATCCAGGCGCAAATTCTGGAATTGATGAAAGACCTGCAAAAGCGGCTCGGCATGGCGATCCTGATGATCACCCACAATCTGGGCGTGATCGCGGAGATGTGCGAGCGAGTCGCCGTGATGTATATGGGCAAAGTCGTTGAGAGCGGGGATGTGCGGACCATCTTTCGCCGTCCGAGCCATCCCTATACGGTGGGCCTGATGCGCTCCGTCCCACACCTGGGACGACGGGTAAAAGCGCGGCTAACCCCCATTCCCGGCAGCGTCCCGGATCCGTTCTCTGTGCCAAGCGGCTGCGCCTTCTTGCCACGCTGTCCCGTTTCCAAAATGGCGGCCTGCCACCAAGAGGTTCCGCTGTTCGAGGTAGAACCAGGCCATTTCGTGCGCTGTGTGATGTACGGCTAGTCTTCGTTCGGTGAGGTCCCATGGAATCCAAGACGCCAATTCTATTGGAAGTCAAGAATCTGAAGAAATATTTCCCTATCAGGACGGGGTTTTTTCGCCGGACGACCGGTCAGGTCAGTGCCGTGGATGGGGTGAGCTTCTTCATCCGTGAGGGTGAGACGCTGGGGCTGGTGGGCGAGTCGGGCTGCGGAAAGACGACCACCGGTCGGTGCATTCTGCGCGCCCATCCGCCAACTGCCGGTGAGGTGTGGTTCCGCAAAGACGGCGAAATGGTCAACATCCTGGAGCTGTCCACCAAGGAGATGAAGCCTCTACGCCGCGAGATGCAGATCATCTTTCAAGACCCGTTCTCCTCACTCAACCCCCGAATGACCGTCATGGATATTGTCAGCGAGCCGTTGCGCATCCATGGCCTGGCCCAAGGCGCGGAACTCAAGGCGCAGGTGAGAGAGCTACTCGAAGCGGTAGGGCTCAAAGCGCAGCACATGAACCGCTACCCCTATGCCTTCAGCGGCGGACAACGACAGCGTATCGGCATCGCGCGCGCCCTGGCTTTGCGCCCCCGGCTGATCATCTGTGATGAGCCGGTCTCGGCGCTGGATGTTTCCGTGCAAGCGCAAACGCTCAATCTGTTGGAGGACCTGCAAAAAGAGTTCGGGCTGACCTACCTCTTTATTGCGCACGACCTGTCTGTCGTCGAACATATCAGCGACCGGGTAGCCGTGATGTATCTGGGTAACATCGTCGAGTTGGCCAAGGCAGAGGAACTCTACATTAATCCCCTGCATCCGTACAGCGAGGCATTGCTTTCGGCGATCCCGCGCACCGATCCCGATCACGTCTCCAAGCGCCTCGTTCTGCCGGGCGACGTTCCCAGTCCGGCGAACCCGCCCCCGGGCTGCAAGTTCCACCCTCGCTGTCGCTATGCCCAGCCCATCTGCCAGACGGAGAAGCCTGAGTGGCGTTTGTTGCACGACGACCACTGGGTAGCCTGCCACCGGGCAGAGGAACTGAGCCTGGTCGGCATCGACTATGATTGATGGCGGACTGATACAGCAGTCAAGAAGGATAACGCTCTGTCATCAGCGAACTGAGTGGCTACACAAACGATTACGAGCAAGGAGTACAGTGAATGAGCACACCCTGGGAACTTTTCAAGCAAGCGGCGCGGCTACAGGAGCCAGAACGGGTCCCCGTGGCCCTTATTGTTGATAGTCCGTGGTTGCCCGGATACGCAGGCATCGATACCCGCGACTACTTTCTCTTTCCTGACAAGTGGCTGGAGATCAATCTGAAATTGCTAGAGCGCTTTCCTGACGTGACCTGGATTCCGGGCTTTTGGGTGGAATACGGTATGGCGGCCGAGCCGTCGGCTTTTGGCACCAAGTTGCGCTTCTATCCCAATCGCCCGCCCTCCATCGAACCACTGGTGACCGATTTGAATTTCTGGGCGGACGCCCAACCGGTCAACCCACAGGAGGATGGACTGATGCCTCTCGCCCTGCGTACCTACGAAGTGATGGACGCACGGTTGCGGGCCGAGGGCCTGGGGGTGAAAATGGTCTGCGCTCGCGGACCGATGACGGTTGCCTCGTGGCTTGTGGGGATCACGCCTTTAATGATGGGACTGGTCGCCGAGCCAGAGGTCACAGCGAAAGTCCTGGATACGGTGACAACCTCGATCATCCGCTGGTTGCAGGCCCAGTTGGACGCAGTACATGAGCCAGAGGGCATTATGCTGTTGGACGACCTGGTGGGGATGGTATCGCCGCGGCATTACAAGAAGATGGTGCATCCGCGTCTACAACGCATCTTTGATACATTTGACGGTCTGATCCGCGTTTATCACAACGACACACCCTGTCCGCACCTGCTCGAAAGCCTTGTCGAGGCGAATTTTGACGTCTTCAACTTCAGCCACGAGACAGACATCAGCGAGGTAAAGGCCAAAATGGGCCACCGGGTAGCATTGATGGGCAACGTGCCTCCGCTAGATATGGGAGTGCGCGGAACGCCGACGGAGGTGGCGCAATGGGCGCGCGCCTGTCTGGACAAGGCAGCTCCGGGCGGGGGTATGATCCTCTCCTTTGGTGGCGGCGTCTCTCCGGGAACGCGGCCCGAGAACATCGACGCACTGGTAGCAGCAGCGCGCGAATGGTCGCCAGGAAAAGCTCAGGAGATATAAGCACCATCAATGTGCCCCTGTTATCACAAAACGACAGGCTGCCGGTCGATCTGGCAGCCTGTTTTGTGTGATGGTGAATCAACCTATTGTGTCGCAGACAGTTCAATCGCCCGCGCGGCGAGTCGCGCGAATTCCTGGACATCGTTGTCACGCGGCAGATACTCCGCGATGCGCTGGGCGTCTCGCGCCACATCCGCTAACGTGCTCCCGGCATCTTTGGCCCAATAGCTCTGCCGCAGGATTTCGGCATACTGCGCGACTACAGCAGTCATCTGGAAGCGGGGATCGCTTGCCGCGAAGTCCTCGCTAAAATCGGCGCGGGCGGCACGGCGCTTGATTTCGGTGATTTCGCCGGTGTTGGGGTCTTCCCAGCGCAGGTAGACGGTGAGTGCGGTCGCCTGCGGATCGGCGTCGGCCTTGAATTTCACTTCGTATAGCGCGGTGACGCTGTGCCCCGGCCCAAGCTCGCCGGCATCTACTTCATCGTTGCGGAAGTCGTCGTCGGCAACGGCGCGGTTCTCGTAGCCGATAAGGCGATAGCGGCTCACCACGTCGGGGTTGAACTCCACCTGCACTTTGGCGTCGCGGGCGATCACCTGCAAGGATGAAGGCAACCGGTGGACGAAGATGCGCTCGGCCTCTTTGATGTCGTCCACGTAGGCATAGAACCCGTCGCCGTCGTTGGCGAGTTGTTCCATCAGGACGTCATTGAAATTCCCCATTCCAAACCCAACCGTCGTCAGGTAGATGTTCTTCCCGGCATACTCGCGGATCTCCTTGAGGATAGAGTCCGGCCCGGTGCGCCCCACGTTGGCGACGCCGTCTGAGCAGAGGATCACCCGGTTGACGGCCTCGGGATTGAAGTGCTTCCGCGCCAGACGGTAGCCCTCCCGCAGCCCTTCTTCGGCGTTCGTCGCGCCTTCTGCTTCCAGGCGACGGATGGCGCGCAGGATCGTGCTGGCGTTCTCCACGGGCGTATGCTCAAGGACCACACGCGCATTGCTCCCGTAGACGACGATGCCGATCTCATCCGTCGGGCGCAGTTGCTCGACCAGCAATTCAAGCGCATCTTTGACCAGTTCGAGGCGGGTTTCCATATTCATCGAGCCGGACACGTCGATGACGAAGGTCAGCACCACGTCGGGCCGTTCACTCGCCGGGACTTCGTAGCCCTTGAGGCCGATGCGAACCAGATGGTAGTTCTCCACGTAGGGTGAGGGCGC